>JAFQPT010000352.1 GCA_017411665.1 Oscillospiraceae bacterium
GAATTATTTCTTTAAACTCTTCTGAATACTGTTTCATACCTTTTCTTCCGGACATAACAATTCCCCCTAATGTAGTACTTCCATTTTCCTACATTAGGGGGCTTTTTGTCTATTGTCCGTTTTTACTGGACCTGTTCAAAAGGGGTGCTTTTTTATGGTTATTCCAAAAGTGCCTGCATCTTGGAAAGAGACAAACCGGCAAAGCGGAAATGACCGCCGTCATAATATTCGAGCGGGTGGGAGCGCATACGCTCGAGCCACTCTTCGTAATCCAGCTGTCCGATTACTTCGTTTTGGGTGGTAGAGACCAGAGAAATACGATATTGCTCACAAGTCAATGCCTTGTTGGTATGCGGGTCCATAATGCCAAAGGGAACGGACGGGGTGTTGGGGAAGACACTGTCACAGTCTTCCGTGAGCACATAAATTCCGACGATTCCGTCTTCGGTATCATAGAACATGGGAGCGGCATAGTAAACGTCAAGGCTCTGCCGGTCGTGCAGCCATTGGTGAAAGTCTTTCGGGTTGGACAGGAACTGCTCGGCTTCTTGTTTGCCCAGTTCCATCGGCCACATTGCGGAAAACAGGGTGAGAGAAGGGTGTTCGCCTGCGAGAATGGCCTGGCACATATTGATAAGGGCTTTCTCGTTAAAGGCAATCATATCCTCCAGTCCCGCTTGGAATTGGGAGAACGTGGTGGGAACGCCATCTACCTCGAGATCGCATTTCCAATACTCGGAAATACGCTTGATGCAGCCATAAAACGCCCGCAGCTCCTCTTCACAGGTGGGAGTCAAGGCGCGCAGAACGATGCGGTGCTTTTCTTTGGGGTTCCAAATCACCGAGAAGCCGCGTCCGATTTGATTGGGGAGATAGGCGATGAGTTCAAACTCATCCCGCTGTCCGACATTCAGTCGGAATCCGAAGTCGTAGCTGCCGTAGGATAAATCAGAGCCGAGAATGACCTGCAGGGGCAGCGTTTTCTTGAATAAGCCTTTTTGCGTAATCACAACGTCAATGGACATCATAAACACCTCACTTACACGCAGTATATCATAGGCAATGGCGGTTGTCTAACGAAAGACCTTGCGGAAAGACATCCTCCGATTCTGAAAAGAATCGGAGGATGTCTTTTTGTCTGTATAAGGGATTACAGGTTGTAGTAGCGGTCGAATTCTGCGGGATGGGGGATTGCTGCCATCTGTGCACATTCTGCGCGCTTGCTCTTGATGAAGTTTTTGATCAGTTCTTCGGGGAATACACCGCCTGCGGTCAGATAATCGTGGTCTGCTTCCAGCGCATCTAGCGCATCTTCCAGACAGGTGGGCAGGCCCTTCAGCTTTGCCTTTTCTTCTTCGGGCAGATGATACAGGTTCATATCGTAGGGACCCCAACCGTTTTCGTGGGGATCGATCTTGTTCTTCACACCGTCCAGACCTGCCATGAGGATCGCTGCGTAGCAGAAGTAGGGATTGCAGGTGGCATCGGGGTTGCGCAGCTCGAAGCGGCGCTTGTCGGGGCTCTTTGCGTATGCGGGGATGCGGATGACTGCGCTGCGGTTGGAGGTTGCGTAGCCAACGGTAACGGGTGCTTCGAAGCCGGGCACCAGTCTCTTGAAGGAGTTGGTGCTGGGGTTGGTCAGCGCGCACAGGGAGTCGATATGCTTGAGCAGACCGCCCATGAAGTAGTGTGCGGTGTCACTCAGGTGTGCGTAGCCGTTGTCGTCAGAGAATACGGGCTGACCGTCCTTCATCAGCAGCATGTGCACGTGCATGCCGCTGCCTGCTTCCCCGTAAATGGGCTTGGGCATGAAGGTTGCGGATTTGCCGTACTTCAGAGCGGTGTTATGGATGATGTATTTGATCAGCATGGTAGCATCTGCCATGTGAGTCACTTCACCCAGCTGAGGTTCGATTTCAAACTGACCGGAAGCAGCCACTTCGGGGTGGTGGTAGTTGATTTCAATGCCGGCTTCCTTCATCAGCAGGCACATTTCGCTGCGGCATTCGTAGCTGGAGTCAAAGGGCTTTGCGATGTGGTAGTTCTTCTGCTTGGGAACAACGACACCCAGACCTTGGTTTGCGCTGTTGAGGTAGGACTGGTCGGTATCTACGAAGGAAGTGATGCGGTTGGGCTGTACATCCCAGCCTACGCGGTCAAACAGATAGAATTCGAATTCGGGCAGGATCAGCATGGTATCGGCAATGCCGCTGTCCTTCATATAGTCCACTGCAGCACGGACGATATTGCGGGGGTACTGTGCCAAGGGACGGTTTTCGGGGGTGTCAATGATCATTGCATTGCCGGTCATGGTCAGTGTGGGAATCTGGCAGAAGGGATCGATCATTGCGGTGTCGGGATCGGGAATGAAGACCATGTCGCTCTTTTCAACCACTGCGTAGCCGTAGTTGGAGGCGTCGAAGCCGATGCCGTATTTCATGGTGTCTTCGTTGAAGTTTTCCGCGAGAATGGTCACGTGACGGTACTGACCGTTGATGTCTACCATCTTGAAGTCCACCATCTTAATGTCGTTTTCGCGGATCATGTTCATAATATCCTGAACAGTTTTAGCCATTAGAACACTCCTTAAATGATTATATGATTAGCTTATCGAACTTTCATAAATAAATCAATACTATTTTTATTTTGACAGTCGGAGGTGCGTTCTAAACGTTGGATTGACAAAAAGAGGGTATCTTACTATACTTTTTTTAGAATAGGGGGATTTTCATGGAGCTGAGAGAATATTTTCCCTGCTGGGAGCAGTTAACAAGTGGGCACCGTGCCTTGATTTCGGATCATGCTGTGATCCGAAAGGCTGAAAAGGGAGCGATGGTACACGGTGGAGGTCTGGATTGTGCAGGCTTGCTGTTGGTGCGAAGTGGACAGCTGCGCGCTTATATTTTGTCGGACGAAGGCCGTGAGCTGACGATATATCGCTTGTTTGAACGAGATATTTGCCTGTTTTCCGCTTCTTGTATTATGAATAGTATTCAATTTGATATCATGATTAAAGCGGAAAAGGATACGGAGTTCTGGATGATTGCGCCTGATGTATTCAAGCAGGTTATGATGGCATCGGCTCCGCTGGCAAACTATGTCAATGAAATTATGGCCAGCCGCTTTTCTGAGGTGATGTGGCTGATTGAGCAGGTGATGTGGAAAAGTATGGATAAGCGAATCGCTGCTTTTCTGCTGGAAGAAGCTGCTATTGAACGATCTGCGGAGCTGAAAATTACCCATGAAATGATTGCAAACCATTTGGGTACCCATCGTGAGGTGGTGACTCGTATGCTTCGCTATTTCCAAAGCGAGGGAATGGTGAAGCTGACGCGCGGTGCGGTGGAAGTGATTGATGCACAGCGGCTGCAGGAATTGTGTGATGCGTAAAAAGAAATACTCTCGCGAAGGAACGCTTCTGCGCCTCAGCGAGGGTATTTTTATATGTGTGCGAATTGTGCTTACACCACCTTTCCGGAATATGCGGAGATACCTCCGATATTTTTTACATTATGATAACCCATTTGCTTCAGAGAACTGACTGCCCGACTGCTTCTGGCACCGGAGAGACAATAGACATACATGGGGGTATCTTTCTTTTTGACCGTGTGAATGATCTTTTCGATGGTCTGCAGGGGCACGTTGATGCTTCCGGGGATATGTCCGGATTGGTATTCCTGCTTGGAACGGACATCCAACAAGACGGCGTTTTGTGTTGCGGAAAATTCCTGTACGCCATGGTTGATGTTAGGGGAATGGAACCGATTGAAGAAACCCATACGAATACCTCCTTACAGCATGTTCAAAATGGACTGTTTTGATCTTGCGCCGACAGCGTGATTGACGGTTTCACCGTTTTTGATGACCAACAGGGTGGGGATGGTCATGACACCGTATTTGGCTGCCAGCTCGGGCTGCTCATCAATATTGATTTTACCGACCTTGATGTCGGAGCGTTCTTTTGCGATTTCTTCTATGAAAGGCATGATCATGCGGCAGGGCCCGCACCAGCTTGCCCAGAAATCCAGCAGGACGGGGCGGTCAGAGTGAATGACCTCGGATTCGAAGTTCTGTCGAGTGATATGAATAGCAGACATGTGATTGCCCTCCTTGTTATCTTTTTTCTGATTACAGTATATAGAAAAACGGATACGGGTTCTGTGATAATATCACCAATGGGAAATCCTTAAATCCGCGGAGTAACTGCTCACTTGACCCGTTGGGGCTTTGATGGTATGCTGATATAAGTAAAATTTGTGCGGAAAGGCGGGGGAAATATGAATCTGGATGAGATCCGAAATGATCTGGAGGATCGTTTCCCCATGTGGTCAGATCGCATCCGATTGCTGCGGTTTCAAGCCGCATCGGGGGTTCGTCCCGTGGACAATAACGGGTCGGTCATTTTTTATGACCACGAGCTGATGAACCGCTTCAATCGGGATAAGCAGAATTTTTACATGGCCCAACAGCTGCTGCATATCCAGTTTGCCCATAAAGCCAGAGGGGCGGGCAAAGACCGTTTCCTGTGGAAACGGGCAACGGATGACGTGGTAAATGCCATGCTGAAGTCTGAGGGATTTCCTGTTCCCGAAGAAGTCATGATCGTCAGAAATGCCGCCAATTTGAGTGCGGAAGAGCTGTATGATGTGTATTACGAATCGGGAGAATGGGAAGGACCGTCCGAGGACACTTCAGACCCCATCGTGATTGATACGGAGCATCAGGAAAAGGTGAAGGAGCCGGGGGACAAGACCAAGGCAAAGGAAATCACCATTGACGATCCCGGTCTGGCGGCTGCGGTAGCGGGGCTTGCGGAAATGCTGGAGCCCAGCATGCAGGTAGACTATGACTGGTTCCCCGGTACCACCATTCGTGACGGGATGCTGCGGTATGATTTCCGTGCATATCCCGTTGCCCGTGCGGAAATTCTGCTGGATACCAGCGCTTCTGTTGATGCTGCGCTGCTGCGATACTTTGTTCGTGCGGTAAAAGCGCTGATGCGAGAGGACGCGCAGGTGCGTGTAGGGTGCTTTGATACCCGTTTCTACGGATTCAAAGATATTCATACGGAAGAAGACATCGAAAAACTGGAGCTGCGCGGTGCAGGCGGTACAGACTTCAATGTTGCTGTTGCCGCATTCACAGGCGACGCGGAAAACCAGATTATTTTTACAGACGGATATGCTGAGATGCCCGAGGATAACTGCAATGCCATTTGGGTCGTCTACGGAAGCATGCCCATCCATCCCAAGGGCGGGCGAGTGATCTACGCAAAAGCGAGCGAGGAGAAAGAAGTACATGAAATCGATTTTCTTATTACCTGAACAACTATTTGGCCATGGACTGCCTATGCTGGAATCCGTTGGTCTGGCTGCACCTGCAACTGACCTTGCGCTGCTGACTGCGGAAGATGACGGTTTTCTGGTGGATGAACGCTGTATCAACTATTTTATTGGTGAAGGAGGCTTTGTGGACCGCTTTGGCCGCGGAGAAGCTTGCGATGTCTGTGCGGTACGTCCTGCGCTGCTGCTGGAGGAAGGCGACGAACTGCTTCTGAGCCGCAAGCAGCAGGATGGCAGCGTGACTACTGTGGAATATGGCCGCTATCCCTATGCGATTCTGGACGAAAGTCTGCGTGCCATGGTTTCCCGTGAGTATGCCCGCAAGGCACTGCCCGATACAGGACGCAGGATTTTCATTGCAGGGGAATACTATCCCATTTACCGTCTGGGTGCAAAGGAAATCATTTGCGTACCCTTTGAGCAGAACAGCGTCAGCGGCTATGTACGCATGTCTGACGGCACTGTTATCGGTCTGGGGGAAGAGGTCTTCCTGGAAATGCGTCCTGTTCGCTGGCTGTATGACGAGGGACAGGGGCTGCTGCTCAGCTGCATGGCTCTGTTTGCAGGTCTCAGCCGTGAGGATGCGGAACGCTATCTGCAGGAAGAATTCCTGCGTGATTTGGCGGTTGAAGAGGTGAAACCCGACGAAAAGGCGGGATTTGTCCTGCGTGAGCACAATGAGCTGTCTTTGATTCGCGCCTATGTGGAGGCAAATATCCCCGTATTCCTCCACGGTCTGTCCGGCGACGGTAAGAGTGACCGTGTTCGTCAGATTGACCCGCAGGCACTGGATATCGAGCTGGTCAATGAAACCCCCGAAACCATCAACGGTCGTGCGGTTTATAATGAAACTACCAATGAAATCGTGGATATTAAGCCTGTCTGGTTGATTAAGCTGGAGCAGCTGTGCGAGGATGGCAAGCTGCATATCCTGTTCTTCGACGAACTGACCAACGCTACCAAGCAGACCCAGTCTGTTATCTTTAAAATCGTTCTGGAACGCTTTGTCAATAACCGCTGGCCTTTGCCTCCCAATGCACGCATTGTGGCAGCGGGCAACGACCGCAGCGAGTCCAGTGCGGCTCACGATCTGGCAGAGCCTCTGTTCGGCCGTTTTGCCCATATCTATATCCGCACCACTGTGGAAAACTGGATGCCCTGGGCAGTTGAGCATAAGCTGAATCCCTATGTTATGGAATTCCTTGCCAATAACGACCTGTATATGCGTACACCCTACAGCGGCACGGAAGGTCACGCAGATCCCCGCCGCTGGGAAATGGTGTCCAAGGTCTTAGACCACTCCGGCAACGACTTCTCTCTGTTGGCACCCATTGTCGGTCACGAAACTGCAGATGCTTTTATCCGCTTCTTCAAGGCACAGCAGCAGCTGGAAAGTCTGGGCGAATACACTGATGAAGAACTGGCAAAGTTCAGTGTGGCCCGTCGTTATCAGCTGGCACAGCAGTGCCTGTATCTGACAAAGGCGCAGCCAGAAGAGGCACTGGCGCTGGTCAAGCGTCTGGGCGGCGAATATCTGGCATGGTATGAATATATGCTCGGCAGAAAAGCAGGCGCATAATAAAATAATGTATAA
>JAFQPT010000036.1 GCA_017411665.1 Oscillospiraceae bacterium
AGTATGATAAGTTTTGGGAAGTCAGGGGGATGTGCATATGCTGAGAAGCAGTACTATGACTCCAATTAACAACGAATCGGTTGTACAGCAGGTAATCAATAAAATAATGGATGCAGTGATTGCAGGGGAGCTGAAGCCCGGCGACAAGATTCCTACGGAGCTTGAGCTGATTGAAACCTTCCATGTCAGCCGCAATTCTCTGCGCTCTGCCATTCAGACTTTGCGTGCCTACGGCATTCTGGAAGTACGCCGTCCCGAAGGCACCTTTGTGTGCGAAAAGGTGACGCCTCAGCTACTGAATCCTATGATTTATGCCATTATGCTGAATAACGATAAGACCGCAGCTCAGGATATCGTCGAGCTTCGTCAAGTGATTGACTATGGGATGACGCATCTGATCGTAGAACGTGGGCTGAGCAAAGAGGATGAATTACATCTGGAAGCGGTGTATGAGGACCTTGTAAAGAAGCTCCGCGCAGAGGATTACGATCTGGAAGCAGTTGTTCAAGCTGATATGGATTTCCATGTGGCAATGGCGGAAGCCAGCCATAATCCCATGGTGGTTATGCTCAATGAGTTCCTGCTGAATCTGACCATTGAATCTCGTCGACGCACCGTTCGCAGATGCTTTGACCTCAATGACAGTGAATATCTGGTCAAAACCCACCGCGAACATCTGGATCTGTTGGAAGGCAAGCCCGGCAGAAAGATGCAGGAGGTTCTGGAATATAGTTATTATTACTGGAAAGACTCCTATAAATGGTGAAAAATATACAAATCTTGTGCAACATGTCAAGAACTGCTTGACATGTTGCTTTTTATATGGTTAATATGTTAATGAGAAATGTTCATTGTTCAACAATGGACATTGTAAATAAATTAACAGATACATAGAGGAAAATAAGCGAGGAGGGAGTTCATTGTCCACTGAAAAAATCAAACAGCTGGAACTGCAAGCGAATGAACTGAGAAAAGCCGCGCTGACGATGATTTACGAAGCTCAGTCGGGGCACCCCGGCGGAGCTTTTTCTGCAGCGGACATTGTAACAGCACTGTATTTCTCAGAAATGAAGGTTGATCCCAATAATCCCAAATGGGAAGACAGAGACCGCTTTGTTCTTTCTAAAGGGCATGTATGCCCCATTCAGTATGCGGCATTGGGGTATAAAGGATTTTTCCCCGAAGAACATCTGCATACATTGCGTAAGGAAGGCTCCATTTTGCAGGGACATCCTTGTATGAAAAAATGCCCCGGTATTGATATTTCCACAGGCTCTTTAGGACAAGGCGTTTCCTGTGCGGTTGGCATGGCTATCGGCGCAAAGATGAAGAAAAAAGATTATCGCGTATTCGTTATGGCCGGGGACGGCGAAATGAACGAAGGCATCATCTGGGAAGCCATGATGTGTGCCAATAAGTACCGTCTGGATAATCTGGTTTTGATTATGGATAATAACGGGTTGCAGATTGACGGTACCTGTGACCAGGTTATGCCGCTTCTGGATATGTCTGCAAAGGCTGCTGCCTTCGGGTTTGAGACCTATGACATCGACGGTCATGATATGGAACAGATTCTTGCGACTCTGGACACCATTCGCGATGCCAAAAACGGCAAGCCCAAGTTTATCAATGCCAAGACCGTAAAGGGCAAGGGCGTTGATTTCATGGAAAACAAGCTGGAATGGCACGGTACAGCTCCCAACGCGCAGCAGTATGAAATTGCAATGGCTCAGCTGGAAGGGAGGGCTTAACACATGGAAAAAGGCAAACTGATTGCGACCCGCGACGGTTTCGGTGATGAAATTCTGGAACTGGGTAAGGAAAACGAAAACATTGTTGTCATTGACGTGGATATCGGCAAGTCCTGCAAAACAGGGAAGTTTTCCAAGGCACTGCCCGAACAGTATTTGAACGTCGGCATTGCGGAGCAGAACGGTGCAGGCATTGCAGCCGGTCTTGCAACCGCAGGTCTGACTCCTTTCGTTGTGACTTATGCTGTGTTCGGCTCTTTGCGTATGTGTGAACAGATTCGACAGGAAATTTGCTATACCGATTTGAATGTAAAGATTGCCTGCTCTCACGGCGGTGTAACACCCGCAAATGACGGTGCAAGTCATCAGGCGATTGAAGATATGGGTGTTCTGCGTACCATCCCCAATATGACAGTCATCATGCCCGCGGACTACACGGCAGCCAGAAAACTGGTTCGTGCTGCTGCTGAAACGTATGGTCCTATGTATCTGCGCTTCACTCGCGACGCAGTTCCAGTGATTTATGATGAAGAGCAGGAATTTGTGATTGGCAAGGCTGTTCAGTTGCGTGAAGGCAGGGATGTGGCGCTGATTGCCAATGGTGACACGGTTCGTCTTGCTATCGAAGCAGCGGATAAGCTGGCAGAGGAAGGCATTCAGGCACGGGTTCTGGATATGCACACCATTAAGCCCCTTGATGTGGAGGCTGTGGAACGCTGCATTGAAGAAATCGGCAGAATCGTCACTATTGAGGACCACAACATCCTTAACGGTCTTGGCAGCGCAGTTTGTGAATGCGTTGCGGAAGCGGGGAAGGGCAAGGTCAAGCGCATTGGCGTTCAGGACCGCTTCGGCATGTCTGCTCCCTACGAGCGCCTGCTGGCCATGAACGGTATTACAGTAGATAACATCATTGCACAGGCAAAAGCACTGCTGTAATGATGGAAAAATAAAAAAGTAAGGAGAAAAACAAATGAAGAAAATTCTGGCAATCCTCTTGGCAGCAATCATGATGCTGTCCATGGTCGCTTGCGGCGGCGGTTCCACCGGCGGCGACGACACTGCAAACGACTCCGGCTACGAAAGCATGAACATCATGCTGACCTGCAACGGCCAGTCCGACGCTGCAAATGACTGCATTGGCGCAAATCTGTTCAAGCAGTACATTGAAGAAGAATCCGATGGTGCTATCACTGTTACCGTTTACAACAACGACCAGCTGGCCGGCGGCGACATGACCAAGGGTCTGGAACTGGTTGTTAACGGCACCGTTCAGATTGACATCCACTCCACCTCCATCATCTCCAACCTGGACAACCGTCTGCTGGTTAGCTGCCTGCCCTGGACTTTTGCTGACTACGCAGCAGCAGAAGAAGCTTTCTTCGGTGAAGGCGGCGAATTCGTTGCTTCTGTTCTGGCTGAAAAGGGTCTGACCTATCTGGGCGCTCTGCACAACGGCTTCAAGTGCATGACCAGCTCCAAGAAGCAGATCACCTCTCCTGCTGATCTGGTAGGTCAGAAGATCCGTACTCCCGGCGGCGACCTGTGGAACGGTTTCTGGGCAGCTCTGGGTGCATCTCCCCAGGCAATGAGCTGGGCAGAAGTATACACTGCAATGCAGCAGGGCACCATCGACGGCCACGACAACAGCCCCTCCACCATTAACTCCGCAAACGTACAGGAAGTACAGGAATTCATTACTGTTTCCAACCACACCTACGAAGCATTTACCTGGACCGCAAACACTGCATGGTTTGAAGGTCTGAACGCTGAAACTCAGGAACTGATCAAGTCCTGCGCAGAAAAGGCATGTAAGGACGCTAACGATCAGATCGAAGCTTCCATGGAAGAAATTCTGTCCACTTGGGAAGCAGGCGGCTTCAACAAGATTTACAGACTGTCCGCAGAAGAAGTTGACGTATTCAAGGCAGCAGTTGCTGACGTTACCAACGAATTTAAGGGCATCTACGGTGCTGATGCTTGCGCAGCATTCAACATCCAGTAACTCGCTCGTTTTTATCATCCTCTAATACACATTACATCCGACTCCTTCGGTTTAACGAAGGAGTCGGAACCCAATACTTCTATGTTTATTTGAAAGGAAGGGGTGGGATCTTGTGAAGAAACTACTGAACGTTCTCAATAATATCGAGGATAATTTCTGTGCAATTATCCTTGCCTATATGACAATTACGGCGTTTATCAACGTGATTGCAAGATATGTATTTCTTGCTTCTCTGCCCTGGGTTGAAGAACTCAACAAGCTGGGGCTGGTAATTTTGACTTATTGCGGTGCCTCTGTCGCATTGAAGAGAGGCTCTCATCTGGGTTTGTCTTTGTTCACAGATTACATGCCCGAAAAGGTACAGGATATCATTTTTGTTTTTAGCTGTATCTGTGGTATTTTCTTCTGTGTTATCGCTATTCAGTACGGCTATGATATGACCATGAGTGAATATGTACACAATGTGCGCACGCAGGGTATGCAGTGGCCTGAATATCTGTTTGCTATGTGGCTGCCGATTGGCTGCGTCATCTTGGGGATTCGTTTTGTTCAGCTGATTATTCAGCGTGTGAAAAAGCTTATGGGAAAGGGGGAAGCTGAATGAGCCCTGCAATTGTATTGTTCGTGGTATTCTTCCTTCTGCTGTTTTTGAACGTTCCCATTGCGATCTCTCTGGCTGTGTCCAGTATTGTAACAATGATGAGTGCAAATTTGCCCTTGACTCTGATTGCAACAAATCTGTATTCTTCTGCGTTTAAGACTGTTTTGCTTGCCATTCCGTTCTTTATTCTGGGTGGCAATATCATGGAAAAAAGTGGCATTTCGGCCAGATTGATTGACTTCTTCCGTTCTTTGGTAGGACATACCAAGCACGGTATTGCGATGGTGTGCGTTATCGTTGCCTGCTTCTTTGCTGCAATTTCCGGCTCCGGTCCTGCAACTGTTGCAGCTCTCGGTGCCACCTTGATTCCTGCAATGACCAAGGCAGGTTACGAAAAAGCAACCGGTGCAGCATTGATGTCAACAGCAGGTGCGATTGGTATTGTTATCCCTCCCTCCATCACCTTCGTTGTTTACGGTTCCGTTACCGGTACCTCCATCGGATCTCTGTTCATGTCCGGTATTGTTCCCGGTATCTTGATCGGCATTGTCATTTACTTTGCCATGAAGTTCACTTCCAGAGGAAGAAAGCTGGAAACCTATCCCAAGGCAACCGCAAAGGAACGTATTGCATCTTTTAAGGAAGCAATTTGGGGCATTTTGATGCCCGTTATCATTTTGGGTGGTATTTACAGTGGTATTTTTACCCCCACTGAAGCTGCTGCAGTTGCTGCAATCTACGGCTTCTTTGTCGGTCTGTTTATTTACAAGTCTTTGAAGTTGTCTGATATTATGTCGATTTTGCGAGACTCTGTTTCTCAGACAACTGTAGTTATGTTTATTATCGGTGCGGCTGCGGTATTCGGCAATACTCTGACCATTACCGGTGTTGCTGCCAAGGCAAGTGCTGCGCTGATTTCTATCGCAGGCGGCAACAAGTATATCTTCCTGCTGATGATCAATGTTATTCTGCTGATTGCCGGCTGCTTCCTGGATGCAAACTCTGCATTGTACATTCTGTGTCCCATTCTGGTACCTGTTGCATTGAAGCTGGGTATTGATCCGGTTCATCTGGGTGCTGTTATGGTTGTTAACTTGGCAATTGGTCTGGTAACACCTCCTGTTGGTGCAAACCTGTTTGTTGGCTGTGGTGTTGCGGAAATTCCTTTGAAGGATATGATTCCCAAAGTCATTCCGTTTGTATTGGTATGTGTTTTTGTGCTGCTGTTGGTTACTTATGTACCGGCAGTCAGCCTGTTCCTGCCCAATCTGATGGGTTAAATTAAATATTGCGATATATTTCGCAGGAAAGGAGCTTCTATGAGAGGCGGCTATATTGCTGATATCAAGGTCGCATATTTCCGCGACGATCTCCCCGAACCTCAGCTTGAGAATCCAAACGATGTTAAGATTCAGATTCGTGCTTGCGGTATTTGCGGATCCGAAGTACATGCATATCTGGGGGAACACCCCTTCCGTATTCCTCCCATTGTTTCCGGTCATGAAGTAGCAGGTGACGTTGTGGCGGTTGGCGAGGCAGTCACATCCGTGAAGGTTGGTGACCGCGTGGTCGTGGAGCCCCATTACGGATGCGGCGAATGCTGGTACTGCAAGCACGGACTGTACAATGTCTGCACAAGCAAAAAGGTTTTGGGTGCAGGTGGCTGGAGCGGCGGTCTGGGCGAATTCATTGTCACCCCCGAGCAGACTGTCATCAAGCTGGCGGACAATTTGAGCTATGAAGAAGGCGCACTGATTGAAACCGTTGCAAACGGCATGTATGCTGTCCGCAACACCGAAATCACCCCCGAAACCAATATCGTTGTCATCGGTACGGGCCCCATCGGTGTAGGCGACTATCTGTGTGCCAAGCTGTACAACCCCAAGAAAATCATTATGGTGGACATTTCCGATTTCAATCTGGAAAAGGTTCGCGCAATGGGCGCGGAATACACCATTAACAGCCGTAAGGAAAACCTGTATGAGCGCGTGATGGAGCTGACTGACGGTGTCGGCGCGGACGTGACCATTCTGGCTTACGGCGATGAGCCTACCCTGCAGCAGGCAGCGGAAATCACCCGCCGCGCAGGTACTGTGGTGCAGCACGCGCTGATGGTTGACGGTCTGGCATTCCCTTACCGTGTGCATCAGCAACATGAGCTGGACTTCAAGGCATATAATATGTATGTGCGTGAAGACTTTGAACTGGTAGCCAATGCCATTGCGGAGGGGAAGATGGACCTGAGTCAAATCGTCACCCAACGCTATCCCATTGAGGAGTTCAAGGAAGCCATGTACATGGCGGACAGACGTCCCGAACCAGTCTTGAAGGTTATGGTTCATTTTTAAGTATTGATGTTTCCTTCCTCTTGTTCTTTTGTTTTTCCCGCTTGCGGCAGCATTTCGATGCTGTCGTAAGTGGGAAAAACGTTTTAGCCCTGTGTTGTCGAATGACTGAATTTATGCTATAATGCATGCAATCCAACTGATAAAAGTCACCGTTTGCTTGTGGCAACGGTATGGCAACAAAAATTCGGATAGCGCTGACGGTCCGAATAATAGAGGCGGCCCACCCTTCTAAATGTGAAAATACTAAACAAATATGTTTAGTGTAAGTTTACCGAGAAGGAATGGGAATAAGGTGAAAGTTCCAAAGTCCAGCTCTTGAGTTGGGAAAAAGGCACTTTCCGCTGATTTCGGCAACGAAACGGCAACATTTACAATTATTTGACTAAAAAAGAGCTATCTGACGGTTTCAGATAGCTCTTTTTTTCATCTAATAGCGTTATTAAAATATCCGCTTCAAAATACAAAATGATCAAAACTTATATTGACCTGCGTGCGCTGTGGGCATATAATATGATTATAAAACTATCCGCTTGAAAGTGCGGAATGATCAAATTTAAGAAAGGAGCTGCGCCATGTACGAAGAAAGTTATTATCAGAATATATTTGCTCAGTATGGCGGCATGATGCGTACACAGCAGCTTGAAAAAGAAAAAATATTCTATAAGACCCGTCAAATGTTGATAGAACAGGGCTGTATTGAAAAGGTGCGCACCGGCTATTATCAGTGGGTGGATCATGATGATTTCAGTGAAGTCGGAACTGTCATACGCCTATTTCCCGATGCAATTCTGTGCATGGATACAGCACTCCGTTATTACGGATACAGCAATCGTACACCGATCGAATGGCATCTTGCGGTCAGCAAAGATTCCGGGAAGTCACGTTTTAAGATTTCCAACCCCAAAGTAAAGCCCTACTATATGGAGCCTGCACTCTTAGAATTGGGACTCACAAAAGGCAATATAGACGGGCACGAAGTGCATATTTACGATAAGGATCGTGTGATCTGTGATTGCCTACGCTATCGAAACAAGATGGACAAAGAGATGTTTAACAAAGCGATTCGGAACTATATAACCGATCCGCAAAAGAACATCGCGAAACTTCTGGAATATGCAGAACCGTTGCGTGTGGTGAAGTTGGTAAGAGATCTTATTGGAATCTGGTTATAAGGAATGGTAACCGATAAAGAAATGGAGAATGAATGATATGTTGACAGGTGAATTGAAAAATAAAATAGATGGATTGTGGGATATTTTTGCTGCAGGTGGTCTTGTTAATCCTCTGGATGTTATTGAACAGATGACCTATCTGATGTTCATCCACGATCTGGACGAAACAGATAACCGCAAAGCCAAGGAGAGCGCAATGCTGCGGCTGCCTTATAAGAGTATGTTTGCTGATGAAGTAAACATTGGCGGACGCACCATTGCAGGCAATCAGCTCAAGTGGTCTGTATTCCGCGACTTCCCTGCAGGCAAGATGTATTCTGTCATGCAAGAATGGGTGTTCCCCTTTATCAAGTCCCTCCACGGGGATAAAGAAAGCGCGTATGCTAAGTACATGGATGATGCGATTTTTAAGATTCCCACACCGCTGCTCTTGGAAAAAGTTGTAACCGCAATGGATTCTATTTATGAGCTGATGTCTCGACAAGATGGGGATACTCGCGGTGATTTGTATGAATATTTGTTATCAAGAACTTCTTCTGCGGGATTGATTGGTCAGTTCCGTACTCCGCGCCATATCATCCGCATGATGGTAGAGCTGATGGCTCCCACTCCCGACGATGTGATCTGCGACCCTGCCTGCGGTACTTCCGGCTTCCTTGTTGCTGCAGGGGAATATCTGAAGGAAAACCATAAGGAAGCCATCTTCTTCAACCGTCAGAAGAAAGTCCACTACATGAACGAAATGTTCACCGGCTACGATATGGACCGCACCATGCTGCGCATCGGTGCCATGAACATGATGACCCACGGCGTGGATAACCCCACCATTGCATACCGTGACAGTTTGTCCGACCAGAACGAGGACAAGAACAAGTACAGCCTCATTCTGGCAAATCCTCCCTTCAAGGGCAGTCTGGACTATGACTCCGTGTCAGCTGATTTGCTGAAGGTATGCAAGACCAAGAAGACCGA
>JAFQPT010000353.1 GCA_017411665.1 Oscillospiraceae bacterium
TGTTCCCGTTGCGATTATTGTAATTTATGTAATGGGTCTGCTGAATTTCTCCTGGAAATAATTTTTATGAATATGAAACCGCATGAGACAAATGTCTCATGCGGTTTTCACGTTTTAGCGTATTTGGAATAGGATAATCATGGGTGAGACTATGCAAGTGATTCCTTATACGAGAGAAAATGCTATTTTATATGCAAGGCGTTGGGCTTTGAGCAGAAACCCGGCCTATTATGCGTTTGATGCAATTGGCGGAGATTGCACCAATTTTATCTCACAGTGTATTTATGCAGGTGCAGGTGTCATGAATGATACTCCCATTGTGGGATGGTATTACAGAAGTGTGAATGACAGAGCACCTGCGTGGACGAGTGTTGAATACTTGTTTGAATTCTTGGTTAATAATCATTCAATCGGACCGTTTGGGCATTCTGCGACAATTCTCGAAATGATTCCCGGAGATGTCATTCAATTAGGAACTGAAAATGGTTTGTTTTATCATTCGTTGCTGGTGACGGAACGTTATCCTGAGATTTTGGTTGCTGCTCATTCAAGTGATGCCATGAATCGACCGTTGTCTTCTTATGATTATGCGAATGTTCGGTATATTCATATAGATGGAGTACGGATATCATAGAAGTTTTGTATAAACAGAGCTTTTTATGATATGCGATTTTTCATGTAATAGAAGAATCCGAGCAGAGCGGTAATACATTCTGTAGCGGTTATGGTCAGCCAGATTCCTATTAATCCAAATGTCGCAGACAATATAAATGCCATGGGAAGGACAATGATGAGTCCGCGAAGAAAAGAAATCACATGTGCAGGGAACGGATGATTTATGGATGTAAAGAACACAGAAAGGATAATATTGAAGCCTACAAACGGAATGCTTGTGAAATACAGACGCAAGCCTTGTTCAGCTATGATTTGCAACTGAGTATTTTGTTCATTGTTGAAGAGGAAAGTAATACTGTCGTTGCAGCAATAGATTGCAGCATAAATTACAGCTGAAGTTGTGATGACTGCGATGATTGCGTATTTGAGATTGTCTCGAATCGTTTTTACATTGCCTTTTCCGAATGCTTCGCTAAGTAATGGCTGCGTGCCTTGTGCGATACCCGTATAAATGGCGGTTGTAACGAGAGCGATATTGGCGATTACTCCATAGGCGGCGACTCCAATGTTGCCGGATAATCCCAGAATTAAATGGTTAAAGACAATCATAACAAGGCCGGCCGAAAGCTCGGTGACAAGAGATGGACAGCCCAGAATCATGATTTCCAGATTGGTTTTGAATGAGGGAATACAATGAATCAAATGAAATGCGTTTTTGCCTCTGAGTTTATGTAGTGAGAGGATTGCCATGCTGATGATGGGAGCAATGCCTGTTGCAAGGACTGCACCGAAGATTCCCATTTGTAAGGGGTAAATAAATATATAGTCGAGTATGATATTGGCAATGCTGCCCGACACCATTGCGGCCGTGGAAAGGGTGGGTGCGCCATCATTGCGGACGAAGGCCAATAGCAATTCGTTTGCTATGAAAAACGGGGAGAAGAGTAAAATGACTTTTAGATAGATGTTTGTCATTTGAAATAATACAGGGTCGGCTCCCAACAGCACAGTCAATCCCTCTGAAAAGAATATGCCGACCAGCATCAGTATGAATGCAATGAATAAGGATGTGCTGACTGCGTTTGTGAATAGGTAGTTGGCACGTTGGTGCTCAGACTGGCTTTTTGCAATCGTGTATTTTGTTGCGGCACCGATTCCCATCATTAAGCCACAGCCGTGGATGAAGCTGTAAATTGGAATCGCAAGATTCAATGCAGCAAGTCCGTTTGTACCGATGCCATTTGCGATGAAAAAGGTATCGGCGAGTATATAGCAGGAAATCCCAAGCATGCCGAGCACGTTGAGAGAAGCGTATTTTATAAACGGTTTTAAGCTCGATGTTGCGGACATAATTCCTCCAGAAAAAGAAAAAGCGTGGGTCTCGTATCTTCAAAGGCCTAACGATACGAAATCCAACGCTGTGCGTTTGTTACCCGGCGGCAACCTTTTTGGGTTATCCTATCATGAATCAAACTTCTTGTCAATTCCGCCAATCCGTAACGAATTGTTCATTTGACAGCCGTCTTTTGCTATGCTACCATGATAAAAATGATTATATGAAAGGATGGAGCTAAAGTTGTTCGGTTACGTTTCCGCAAATCCGAAACTGATGACGGAACAGGAACTGCAGCGGTATCGCGGTTGGTATTGCGGTCTGTGCAGATGTCTGGGAAAACGGCACGGACAACTGACGCGTCTGTCTTTGACCTATGATATGACCTTTCTGGCGATGTTTCTCAGTGCGATGTATGAGCCTGAGGAACGGAATGAGCAGTTTTGGTGTATTGTGCATCCGAAGGGGAAGCATACTGCGGTTACGACGGAGTTTACCGAATACGCTGCGGATATGAACGTACTGCTTGCCTATTTAAACTGTTTGGACAACTGGCAGGATGATAAGGACATTGTCTCTCTGGCAGAATCTCTGTGCTTTAAAAGCGGTTTTCTGGAAATAAGGAAAAAGTATCCCCGACAGGCCGGTGTGATTGCTCGAGAACTGGAAGCGTTGGAACATCTGGAAAAGGAACGCTGTTCTTCTCTCGACATCCCGGCCAACTGCTTCGGCAGATTGCTTGGGGAATTGTTTGTTGTGGATGAAGCGGATCATTTTGCAAATGATTTACGAGAATTCGGTTTTTTTCTTGGGAAATTCATATATTTGTATGATGCTGTAATGGATTATGATGTGGATCAAAAATCCGGAAGCTATAATCCCCTTGTATTCTCTTATAATGAGCCGATTTCAGCAGAGCGCGCACGAGAACTGCTGACTCACTATATTTCTGCTTGTGTTGCAATCTATGACAGATTACCTATCGTTCAGGACAGTGTTCTGATTAAAAATATATTGTATTCCGGAGTTTGGCAGACATTTCAAAAGAAATATGAACAAACTGCTGACGGGAGTTTTGAAGAATGAGAGATCCTTATGAAGTGTTGGGTGTCGATCGAAACGCATCTGACGACGAGATTAAAAATGCATATCGTAAGCTGGCAAAAAAGTATCATCCGGATTTGAATCCCGGGGATGAAACCGCGGCAGAGAAGATGAATGAGGTCAATGCTGCCTATGATGCGATTCGCAATGGTACAGTGGACCAATATGGCGGTGATCAGCAATATGGAGGGTATCAGAGTTATGCCGGCAGCAGCCAGTATCAAGCGGCCATCCATTATATCAATGCGGGACAATACCAACAGGCATTGAATGTTTTGGAATCGATTCCTTCTCACGGACGAGATGCGGAATGGTTCTTCTTAAGTGCCAATGCAAATTACGGCCTTGGAAACCGCATTACAGCTATGGACCATGCACAGAAGGCTGCGGCGATGGACCCTGCAAATCTGCAGTATTTTCTGTTCCTGCAGCAGATTCAGCAGGCGTCCGGGAACTATCAGCAA
>JAFQPT010000354.1 GCA_017411665.1 Oscillospiraceae bacterium
GAGGGATCGGAAACGGTTGCATGGGATGGGGTAAATGTGGTACAACTATACTGTGAGGTGATTTCTATGGCAGAAAACAGCAAGCTGAAGCTGCTTTATATTCTGGATATCATGCGGAAAACGGATGAATTCCACCCCATCAACTCAACGCAGATTGCATCCAAGCTGTCTGCGTACGGCATCCATGCGGAACGCAAGAGCATCGGACGTGACCTTGCCTGTCTGGAGGATGCGGGATACTCCATCATCAAATGCGCTGACCACAACAAGGGCTGGTATATGACGGACCAGACTTTTGAGGACTTCGAACTGAAGATTTTGTGCGATGCGGTTGGGGCGGCTCCGTTTCTGACGGATAAGGATTCCCGTGACTTGATTAAGAAGGTGCGGGATTTGGCCACTGCGGAAGGGGAAAAGCTGATTTCTGCGGCCACCTATCAGGATACCACCATCAAAACCGATGACAAGCGGAACAAAATCAAAATTGATACGGTCACCCGTGCCATTAAGGCGAAGAAAAAAATCACCTTCCAGTATTACGAGGATGCTCCGGGCAACAAGCGGAGACTGCGCCGCGACGGCCATGTCTACTGTGTGAGTCCCTATTATCTGGTGCTGTATGAAAATCAGTATTATCTGATTTGCAATTCCGACACTAATGACGGGCTGACCCATTTCCGTCTGGAAATGCTGACCGGTGTTGCAGTGACGGAGCAGGATGCCCGTAATCCCGAGACCATTCCCATCCACGGCACAGATTTCGATCTCGGTGCCTATTTGCGCCGCAGCCAGAATATGTGGAGCGGCGATCAGGTGCAGGTCAAGCTGCGCTGCGATAACTATATCCGCGACATTATTCGCATGCGCTTTGGCAAACACGTAATGATGATTGATGACGGACCCGAGCATTTCACCGTGACGGTGGAGGTTGCGGATAATACGGGATTGTATCAGTGGCTTGCGGAGCGGGGCACACGTCTGACGGTGCTGTCGCCCGAATCTGTGCGCAATCATTATTTGGCGTATCTGCGTAATATTATCGGTATGTATGAATAAGGAGAGTACGATTTATGAAACTGTTTAAAGCTGTTATGAACGGCTGCTGTGAGCGATTCGGCGAGGCGCAGGTACAGCAGCTTGCGGAAGGACAGATCGAAATTGCAATCGTCAATGATGCGGGGGAAGCAATGTTCCCCGTGTATATCGGCTTCCACAGTGAAACCGATGTGGAGATGACTGCAATTTTGTTCCAGGTGCCCGAGGCGGATACCAAGGCATTTATGGCGCAGTGCAATACAATGAACAGCCAGTATCCCATGGTGAAATTCTATATGGAAGCAGACTATTTGTGCGCGGGTATGGACCTGCTGTTGTATACCTACGAAGCAGAAGACGTTATGAGTATGCTGACTGCACTGCTGCAGGTAATCGCACAGAATCTGCCTGCATTGTTGGGCTAAGGAGGTAAGACAATGACTTTGATGTTAACCGATATGATCAATGAATTTCACGTCAGAGGCTTTTTCGATTTTGAAGGCTATGGGGAAAGCCTGCTGATTTTGTCTGTACCCAATCCCAATGACATGACCGACTGTATTCAAACCATGGTAGAATTCCATGACGAAATGGTGTCTCCCAATGCAGTAGTGCTGGAGGTCGAGGAAGAATTTTATCTGACTGCCGTGGAAGTTTGCAATGCACTCAACGCGGGGACCAGATGGTATAAGCATTTTGTACAGGAGACCCCGGAAGGGAAGATGCAGGTATGCATTGTGGCGGACTTCATCGCAAGAGAGCTGATGAGTGACAAATGCTTTGACCTGTTGATGGATTTCTGCGGTCATGTATATGATGTAAAGAATTCTCTGCTGCAGGCTGAATAAAAACAATAAAAGTGAGACGCACCGAAAGAAATTTCGGTGCGTTTTTGCGTGCTAAATTGGAAAAGTGAAATAGACAAAAAAGGGATGTTCTGCTATAATATGACATAATAAAAAACTGTTCTTAATGAATTGTTGGCAAAAGCTTGACAGTTTTTATTATGAAAGGAGTTGTATTTTATGAAGTTTTATCCCATTGCAACCGTAAATTCCAATGAGGCCGCAATGCAGGCTGAATATGCAGCAGGCCGTGCAATCGGCAA
>JAFQPT010000355.1 GCA_017411665.1 Oscillospiraceae bacterium
ATTCATGTATATATGAATACATATACATGAATTCAGTCAATACGGTAACAATTTTGATTTTTTTCACATTTTCTGTTGACAATTTATTCACTCGGTGGTAATATCTCAACATCACTTTCAAAAACCGAATACACTGTGAAGTGATAATTGGTTAAAGTGATAAATGAGATCTATGGAGGATTTTAAAATGAAGAAGATTATTGCTATGATGCTGGCACTGGTTATGTGCTTCGCACTGGTTGCTTGTGGCGGTAGCTCTGATGATTCCGCTAACGACGCAGGCTTCACCACCGCAGTGGAAGGCAAGCTGTACGTTGCTACCAACGTTGCATTCCCTCCCTACGAATACTATGAAGGCACTGAAGCTGTCGGTATCGACATGGACATCGCTCGTGCTATCGGCGAAAAGCTGGGTCTGGAAGTAGTCATTGAAGACATGGAATTCGACGCTATCAACGAATCCGTTAAGTCCGGCAAGTCTGACGTTGGCTTTGGCGGCATGACTGTTACCCCCGAACGTGCTGAAATCATCGATTTCACCACTTCCTACGCAACCGGCGTTCAGGTCGTTATCGTTCCTGAAGACAGCGCAATCACTTCCGTTGACGATCTGTTCGCAGAAGGCGCTTCCACTATCATCGGCGTACAGCGTAACACCACCGGTGACCTGTACACCACTTGGGATCTGGAAGATGCAGGTCTGGCTACCATCGACCGTTACAGCAAGGGCGCTGATGCTGTTCAGGCTCTGATCGCAGGTAAGGTTGACTGTGTTGTTATCGACAACGAACCCGCTAAGGCATTTGTTGCTGAAAACGAAGGTCTGAAGATTCTGGAAACCGCATACGCTCTGGAAGAATACGCAGCTTCCGTAAGCAAGGATAATCCCGAACTGTACGCTGCAATCAACGGTGCTCTGGAAGAACTGATTGCAGACGGCACCGTTGCTGCAATCGTTGCAAAGTACATCCCCGCTTAATCGTTACTGAATCATAATTAACTGTAACATCCGGCAAGGGGCTCAAACTGAGCCCCTTGCTTAACGACTTTAAAGGAGAGAAAACATGAACAGAGTTTCCCCCGGCGAACTTTGGCTGCAGGTTGCTCCCGACTGGGTTTTAAACCTGCCGGACGGCCTTGAAGACTTAATTTACAGATTTTTTAGAAGCCTTATTTACGACAACCGATATGAAATGTATTTCGAAGGTCTGAAAAACACTCTTCTGCTGACCTTCTTTGCACTGATGATCGGTATCGTGCTGGGTGTCATAGTAGCTCTGATTCGTGTTACTTGGGACAAAAATGGCTCCGAAATGAGTGGCTTCGGTAAGATTGCTCTGAAAATCGCAAATGCAATCTGTCAAGTATATCTGACTGTGATTCGCGGTACTCCCGTAATTGTTCAGGTTATGATTATGTATTATGTTATTTTTGCCTCCAGCAGAAATAAGGTTCTGATTGGTGCACTTTCTTTCGGTATCAACTCCGGTGCATATGTTGCGGAAATCATTCGTGGCGGCATTATGTCTGTTGATGCAGGTCAAATGGAAGCCGGTCGAAGCCTTGGCTTTGGCTACGTTCCCACCATGCAGCACATTATCCTTCCTCAGGCATTCAAGAACGTTCTGCCTACTCTGGCAAACGAATTTATTGTTCTGTTGAAGGAAACCTCCGTTGCCGGCTATGTGGGTTTGACCGACCTTACCTATGCAGGTAACATTGTCGGTGGCAACAGCTATGACTTCCTGTTCCCCCTGCTTGTAACCGCCATTATTTATCTGGCTATGGTTATGTTCTTCACACATCTCGTAGGCAGACTGGAAAGGAGACTGAGAAACAGTGAACGCTAATCCCATTATCCAAGCAATTAAGCTCGAGAAGCATTATAACAGCGGTACAATCCATGCTTTGGATGGTGTTTCCGCTTCTATCGAAAAAGGTGAAGTGGTCTGCGTCATCGGTCCTTCCGGTTCCGGTAAATCCACCTTCCTGCGTTGTTTGAATCTGCTGGAAAAACCAACTGCAGGTCAGATTCTGTTTGAAGGCATTGATATCACAGATAAGAAAGCCAACATTAATCTGCATCGTCAGAAAATGGGCATGGTATTCCAGCACTTCAACCTCTTCCCTCATATGACCATTCTGAAGAATATGACGCTGGCTCCCATGAAGCTCCATGGCAAGAGTAAGGCCGAAGCGGAAGCTCTGGCAATGTCTCTGCTTGAAAGAGTAGGCTTGGCAGATCGTGCAAACGCATATCCCAGCCAGCTGTCCGGTGGTCAGAAGCAGCGTGTTGCGATTGTACGTGCATTGTGCATGGA
>JAFQPT010000356.1 GCA_017411665.1 Oscillospiraceae bacterium
CTGTGGCATGAACAGTGTCAGCGAAGCGTTGTATTTCCGCGTGCCTCTTGTTATGCTCCCCCAAACAAATGAACAGAAAGGGGTTGCCGCGAGGGTATTGGAACTGGGTGCGGGAATACAACCGAATGAAATTTCCGCAAAATCTCTTTGCGATGCCACTGAACAAATCCTGCATGAATCGGTTTACCGCATCAACGCTTCGACCATCGCGGATAGTTTTCGGAAATGCAGCGGTGCAAAAGGCGCAGCCGATAAAATCGAGCAAGTCATCGCAGATTCCAAATAGCAAAACAGCGTTTCCAAGTCGGAAACGCTGTTTTTTATTCTGTAAACGGACGGAGCTCTATCGGCAGCGACTGCCACCAGGAGAAAAAGTCTGTATGATACAACGCATATGCCTCCGCGCCAAAAAGTGTGTCCTTCCCATAATTAAAAAACAGGACTTCACTTCCGCCGCCTTGTATGCCTACTGTGGTGATGCTTCCATCCTTCATTTGAAACCGAATGTCAATGTCATAGGGATATCCTCCCAGAGCAAAGCCTGAGATCGGTGTTCTGATTTTGCGGGCCGAATCAACCGCCCTACAGACCTCTCCAATATCCTCCACATCTGTTGTCCGCTTCACTCCGTTCCATTCATCCGAGCCAAATGAATGGAAACTGATTTCTACGGTGCTTACATTTTCGGGAACGACCCCGTGATCCCGCAGTATATCGTTATTCACATGCAATTCAATGAAAAATGACAGTAAAATGAAAATCATAAACAGAACGGCAGCACGTATTCCTCGCAGGAAAGACGGAACTGCATCTGACCTCTTGGCAGGCACAAACAGAACCCGGCCTATATAAACCAGAATCCCTGCAAACAAAAGATACATCCCTATTGCCATTGCCACACCTCATTTCAGCTCCAGTTTCATATTAGCATAGACGATTTTCTTTGTCATCATGTTCCTGTAAAAGATTAAGATAAAACATGAGCTCGGATAAAACGTAAGAGGTGATGAGTCACCTACGCACCTTGTCATCCTGAGGATCGCGAAGCGCAGCCGAAGGATCTCAAACATACAGTCAGTCTTCACTCTATCCTTAGTTTTGAGATCCTTCCCTTCGTTCAGGATGACATACGTGGGTGGATATTGACTTCTCACACGCTTATTTTCTTCTCTGCTACAAGCTTTTCCCACACACGTACAGCGTATAGCTTATATCATCTAATAATACAAAACAGCGTTTCCAAGTCGGAAACGCTGTTTTTATGTTCTTATACCTTCTCCATATTGGCAGCTGCTACCTTCAGCATCAGTCGCTTGGTGCCGACGGAATCGAATTCGATTTCCACCAGTGCATCGCCGCCCATGGGGGTCTTCTTCACGATTTTGCCCATGCCGAACGCCTTGTGCTTGACGCTGTCCCCCACATTGAAACTGCCTCCCGCACCTGCGGACGCAGCAGGTGCTGCAGGACGTTTGGGAGCTGCAATGGGTGCAGGCTTCTTCTTTTGGTAGCTCGTACCGCCGTAGCCGCTGTATCCTCTGTTGCCATAAGCGGAACGTTCCCGATAGGTAGCGCCGTAGGCCGCTTCCTCACCGAAGCCGTAAGAATCATCCGTAAACAGCTCTCTGCGCTTGGGAGGCAGGAAGCCGCCCTTGTCCATGTGTTCTTCGGGGATTTCATCCGTAAAGCGGGAGGGCAGATTGCTGGTGGTCTTACCAAACAGCATACGCTGACGGGCGCACAGCAGATACAGCATCCGCTTGGCGCGGGTCAGTGCCACATAGCACAGTCTGCGCTCTTCTTCCATTTCCTCGGGCTCACCGATGGCACGGGCACCGGGGAACATATTTTCCTCCATGCCCACAATAAATACCGTGGGGAATTCCAAGCCCTTTGCGGAGTGCATGGTCATCATGGTGACACAGTCCTGCTCATCCATGTTATCCAGATCCGTATACAGCGCAACATCATCCAGGAAACCGGACAGAGTGTTGTCCCCGCTCTGCTCAATGTAGGAAATGATGTTGGTTTTGAGTTCCTTGATGTTTTCAATACGGGCATTGGATTCATCATTGGCCTTTGCTTCCAGCGCTGCAATATAGCCGCTGCGCTCCAGCACCAAGTCATACAGCACATCGGGTGTGACCGCGTTGTTAGCTTCCCGCAGGAACTCCATCATGTCCACAAACTGAATGAGCTTGGGTGCGCTGCGCTTCAGTTCGGGATACTGATTGGCTCTGCGGATGACATCGTACAGGCTGGTGTTTTCCGCAGAGGCAATCTGCGCTGCCTGCTCAATGGTACGTTCCCCGATGCCGCGGGCGGGGGTATTGATGATGCGGCGCAGGCGCAGGTCGTCTTCGGGAGAGTTGATGACGCACAGATACGCCAGCATATCCTTTACTTCCGCGCGGTCGAAGAAGCGCATACCGCCGTAGACCTTATAGGGAATGCCGTTGCGCTTGAAGGCATATTCCAGCTGGTTGGACTGGGCGTTCATGCGATACAGTACCGCATGGTCACGGAAGTTGGCGCCCTGTCCGTAGGCTTCCAGAATCTTGGTTGCCACATACTGAGCTTCCTCATCCTGATTTGGGGTCACATACAGCAGCAGCTTATTGCCTGTGCCAAGGTTTGTCCACAGGTTCTTGCCCTTGCGGCCTTGATTGTTGGCAATGACCGCGTTGGCTGCTTCCAGAATGTGCTCGGTACTGCGGTAGTTCTGTTCCAGACGAATGGTGCGGCAGCCCTTGAATTCCTCTTCAAAGGAAAGGATGTTTTCAATGGTCGCTCCGCGGAACTTGTAAATACTCTGGTCATCGTCACCGACTACGCAGATATTGCCCCACTTACCGCTGAGGAGCTTTGCCAGCATGTACTGGATCTTGTTGGTATCCTGATATTCGTCGATGAGCACATAGCGGAACTTGTTCTGCCAGTAGTCACGTACCTCCGCATGCTCGCTGAGGAGCTTCACGGTGTAGAAAATCAAGTCGTCAAAGTCCATCGCTCCGGCGTTGTACAGGCGGCGGGCATATTCCACGATGACAGGCGCAAGCTTTCGCTTGCGGATATCCCCGCTTTTTTCCAAAGTCTGCGCATGCTCCAGCGGAGAGATATACTGATCCTTGGCGCGGCTCAGTTCCCCTAAAATGGCCTTGGGCTGGAACATCTTTTCATCCAGATTCTGCTCCTTGAGGATCTGCTTCATCACAGACTGTGCATCGGAGGCATCGTAAATGGTGAAGTTATTGGGGAA
>JAFQPT010000357.1 GCA_017411665.1 Oscillospiraceae bacterium
GTCATTTATGATTTTACAGAGCCGATGCTGCGGTACGGCACAGTGAAAAAGCTGATGGCGGTACAGGAGGAACTCAACGGACTGGGCTATAGTCTGCTGATTTGGGACGGATACCGTCCGCCCTACGCACAGTTTAAGCTGTGGGAAATCGTACCCGATGCCAACTTTGTTGCCAATCCATATAACGGATATTCTTCTCACAGCCGTGGGAATACCGTAGACGTGACCCTTGTGACACTGAACGGGGAGTCGGTGGAGATGCCTTCGGACTTTGACGAATTTGCAGCCATTGCGGACCGCGACTACAGTGATGTATCTGAAACGGCAAAAGCCAATGCGCAGCTGCTGGAAACTGTTATGCAGAAGCACGGATTTACCGGCTATTGGAATGAGTGGTGGCATTACAGCGACACGGTCAGCTATGAAGCGGAAGATCTGCTGACAGGCAATACACAGCCCGACCAAGGCACCGATTGGTTTGATTTCATCGGATGCGACTTGAATGATGTCATCGGAGAAGTCGGCAGCGGGTATGCAGAGACATATGACGCAGGCGGACGCTGCATTTACTACAGCGACATTCCCGCTCAGTTTTTCTATAATGAATCGGATCATGTGGTGTATTGCATTGTTTCCGGCGGTACACAGACGGTTGGAAACGGACTGAACGGAAAAATGACCTACACCGAAATCAAAGATGCGGTCGCAATGCCGCTTCCCGAAGCGGAAGGCTTCTATAATGAGCTTGAGGGCTGCTATGAGTACATGCTGCAGTTTGATTTGGACGGCATCCATGTTGCTTTCAGCTGGAGCGAGGACCCGTATACAACGCAGTCCTCCTATATCACATTCTCTGATATGGATTTGTACCGATAAAAAAGACAGGACCCGAAGGGTACTGTCTTTTTTCTGTTAGAGAATGGTGCCGCCGTCTACGGGGACGATGGCGCCTGTCATAAATGCACAGGCATCGGATGCCAGCATAACAGTGACCTTTGCCACATCCTCGGGCAGACCGTTGCGGCCAAGGGCTGCGCCTTCTGCGACCATATCCAGCTCTTCGCGTGTAAAGCAATTCAGCATATCGGTCTCGATGACACCGGGAGCGACTGCGTTGACGCGGATGCCGCTGGGGCCAAGCTCACGCGCCAGAGACTTGGTCAGACCTTCAATGGCACCTTTGGTTGCGGTATAGGATGCTTCGCAGGAGCCGCCTGCCTTCATGAGTACGGAAGTGGTGTTGATGATGATGCCGTGCTTTTCGTGAATCATGTGGGGCAGTGCCGCACGAATGCAGTTGAATACGCCGCCGACGTTGACAGCGAAAATACGGTTCCATTCTTCGTGTGTGATATCGGTGATGAGGCCTTCGTGTGCGATGCCTGCGTTATTGACCAGCAGCTCAACGGGGCCCATTTCGTCAAACATCTTCTGTACCTGTACAGGGTCGGAAACGTCTGCGCGGAATACCCGTGCACCCAATTCCTCGCCCAGAGCCATAGCTTCTTTTTCGGATTGGAAGTAATTGATATTCACTTTCCAGCCGTCGGCAGCCAGCGCACGGGCGGTAGCGGCACCGATGCCGCGGGAAGAGCCTGTGACCAATGCACGTTTTTTCATAGTGTCCTCCAAAAATTATGATTGGAACGATTGTACCAC
>JAFQPT010000358.1 GCA_017411665.1 Oscillospiraceae bacterium
AGGCATCCCCTCCACACGCTTTGCGGTATCAATCAGATTCTTGACGGTCTGATCGGATTCATACATTTCCTTCAGCGGCTTGGAAATCTGCAGGGCCTCATCAATGGTGATATTCAGTGCCTGAGGAATCTGCTTTGCAACCTCGGCTGTTTCCGCATAGCTGATGCTCAGTGCTCTGCCCGTATCGCGGACAGCACCCTTCGCCGCCATGGTACCGAAGGTGACGATTTGCGCCACATGGTCATGGCCGTACTTGCGGTTGACATAGTCGATGACCTCCCCGCGGCGATTGACGCAGAAGTCCACGTCAATATCGGGCATGGAGACACGCTCGGGGTTCAGAAAGCGTTCAAAGTAAAGGTTATATTTGATGGGGTCTACATCGGTGATGCCCAGACAGTAGGAGACAACGCTGCCTGCCGCACTGCCACGGCCGGGTCCCACAGGGATGCCCTGCGCCTTGGCCCAGTTGATGTAGTCCTGTACGATGAGGAAGTAGTCCACAAAGCCCATCTTTGCAATCATTTCCTGCTCGTACTGCAGCTGTGCCCGCACGTCCTCACGGTCTGCGGCATAACGGGCGGCAAAGCCCTTGTCGCACAGCTCAATTAAGTATGCATACGCATCTGTCTTCCCCTCGGGCAGAGGGAATTTCGGCAGATGATAATGTCCGAATTCAAAGGCAAAGTTACAGCGGTCAACGATTTTCTGTGTATTTTCAATCGCCTGCGGATAGTGCGGGAACAATCTGCGCATCTCGTCTTCGGACTTGAGATACAGCTCTTTCGTTCCCATCCGCATACGGTCCGCGTCATGAACCGTTTTGCCTGTCTGGATGCACAGCAGTACATCCTGATAATACCAGTCCTCGGGCTTGGTATAGTGGGCGTCGTTGGTGGCAACCAGCGGAATCCCCGTCTCCTCGTGGAGGCGCAGCAATCCTTCCAGTGCCTGTCGTTCTTCGGGAATGCCGTGGTCTTGAATTTCCAGATAGAAATCCTCTTCCCCAAACAAATCCCGCAGCCACAGCGCACGTTCCTTGGCCCCGTTGTAGTCTCCGTGAATCAGCTTCTGGGGAATCTCCCCTGCCAGACAGCCGGACAGACACACCAAACCTTCAGTATGCTGTGCCAGAGTGGCCCAGTCGGTACGGGGCTTGACGTAAAAGCCTTCCGTGTAAGCATCACTGACCAGATAGCACAAATTATGATAGCCCACTTCGTTTTTGCACAGCAGAATCAAATGGGTGTACTCATTGTCAATGCCGTACACGCGGTCGTGGCGGTTGCGGGGCGCTACATACACCTCGCAGCCGATGACGGGCTTGACCCCCTGCTTTTCCGCCTCTCTGAAAAAGGCCACAGCACCGTACATCACGCCGTGGTCGGTAATGGCAAGGGCAGTCTGGCCCAATTCCTTGGCACGGGCAATGACCTCACTGATGCGGCATGCGCCGTCCAGCAGGGAATATTCGCTATGCACATGTAAATGTGTAAAGGCCATTCGCCCTTCCTCCTTGCGTTTTGGTTATCCCAGTTTTGCTGCCATGTCCACCAGCTTCTTCATTCTGTGATTCAGACAGCTTTTGGTGACCTTCGGGTCAGACAACAGCGCCAAATCCGCCAGACTGGCATCGGGATTGGCAATGCGCAGGATTGCTGCCTGCTGCAGCGTGTCGGGCAATTCAAAAATCCCGATTTCCCGCTCAATTTTCTTGATGGCATTCAGCTGCTCACGGGCAGCGGCCACCACCTTATCCGCATTGGCAAAGTCACAGTTGAGCTTGCGGTTGACCGTATTGCTCATGGACTTCTCGATTTTCGCATTCAGAATCCCCATCCCTGCATTGGTGGCACCGATGGTGCTCAGCAGCTCGGAGATGGCATCCGCCTTCTTAAAATACAGCACGTGGTTGCCGCTGCGAAGGGTCTCCTTGGGAGAAAAGCCCAGCTCCAGCAGCAATGCAAAGGTCTCGCGGCTGACGTTATAGTGGCTTGTAGCAAGCTCCATGTGGTAGCGTTTTTCGGGGTCGGTGACACTGCCGCCTGCCAGAAACGCGCCGCGGATAAAGCTGATTTTGCAGCAGGTCTCTTCCAGCACACCGTAATTGACATGGTGCACGGGGGTATTGTCGATTTCGGCACCGAAGGTATCGTAAATCTTTTCCAGCTTGGCTCGCTCGGTAATTTGCAGAACACCTTTTCCACCTTCGCCGCCGTCGGAAATGCGGTCAAACTCGACATTGAATGCTTTTTTAAACAGCTTCGGCAGCCGGGAAGCGAATTCCCGGCTGGCAGGTACAAACTTGAGTTCATTGGGTCGAAATGTATTGCAGTACATCAGTGCACCGTAGCTCTCCGCCACAGCGCAGCAGCGCTTACCCACTGCATGTCTGCACAATTCGCTTTTTACGTCGGATGAAAACGACATAGCGACTCCTTTTTCGGGGATTATCTTACCTTTGTATCGCCATCGATGTTGCGATGCTCGATTCGGGTAGGGATGCCTCTCTGCTTCAGATATTCATGAAGGGCTCTTGCAATGGACACACTGCGATGCTGACCGCCTGTGCAGCCGATGGCAATCGTCAGAGAGTATTTGCCTTCCTTTTCATATTCCGGCAACAGGAACAACAGCAAATCGATCAGCTTTTCCAGGAACACAATGGCTTTGCCTTCGCGGAATACATATTCATATACCGCATCATCCAGACCGGTCTGGTGACGCAGCTCTTCAATATAAAACGGGTTGGGCAGGAAACGCACGTCAAACATCAGATCCGCTTCCAGAGGTGCGCCATACTTAAACCCGAAGGAAATGACATTCACGGATATACCCTGCTTTTCCTCACGGCTGCCGAATACATTCTCCAGCTTTTCCTTCAGTCCGCCCAAAGTGGTGGTGGAAGTATTGATCACATCGTGTGCCAGACCGCGGATGGGCTCCAGAATCTGCATTTCTCTGCGGATGGCAGCCTCCAGAGACACAGCGTTGGATTCCAGAGGATGACGGCGGCGGGTCTCTTTATAACGCTTGACCAGAGTACGAATATCCGCATACAGATACAGCACACGAATCTGCAGTCCCTGACTGCGCAGCTCTTCCAATACATACAGCAGCTCGCTGGCATCGCTCCATGCGCGGATATCGGTTACCAGTGCCACGCGGGGATAACGGGACTGCATATTGCTGAATACATCCGCCAGCTGGGGCAACAGCTGAACAGGCATATTGTCCACGCAGTAAACGCCCATATCCTCCAGTGCAGCCGCCGCACGGCTCTTGCCTGCACCGGACAAGCCGGTAATAATAATCAGTTCCATAAATGCCCGCCTCTCTTTCTCACGTCTCTCAGTTCAGACTGCGGATAATTTTCACTTCCGCTTCCAGCTCAATGCCGGTACGGTCAAACACGGTCTTTCGAATGTGTTCCATCAGCGCCAGCACATCGCCGCATGTGGCGCCGCCGCGGTTGATAACAAAGCCCGCGTGCTTTTCGGAAACCTGAGCCCCGCCTACAGCATAACCCTTGAGTCCCGCTTCGTCGATCAGTGCAGCCGCATAGCCGCCAACGGGACGCTTAAAGGTGCTGCCTGCGCTGGGATATTCCAGAGGCTGACTCTTCACGCGCTTGGCCTTCAGCTCATCCATACGTTCCTTGACCGCTTCCACAGTGGATGCAGTCAGCTCCATGCGGGCACCCAGAATGATTTTATGGGTATCGGAGAATGCGCTTCCGCGGTAACGGAATGCACACTCTTCCAAAGTCGCGGTCCGCAGCTCCAGATTTTCATCCAGATAATCCACGCTGACCACAACATGCTTCAGCTCACCGCCGTAAGCGCCTGCATTCATGCTCACACCGCCGCCCAGTGCCCCGGGAATCCCGCCTGCAAATTCCAGACCGGTCAGTCCATAGCTCTGTGCTTCCTGTGCCAAACGCACTAAAGTCGCACCTGCCTGTGCATACAGACCGGTTTCACCCTCTCTACGAATTGCGCTGAAGTTTTCGGCTAGCTGAATGACCGCACCTTCCAGATCCTCATCAGCGACCAGAAGATTGCTGCCTCTGCCCATGAGGAAGGGGCGAATCCCCTCCGCTTGCAAAGCACGGCAGATTCCAACCACTTCTTCCACAGTGGTGGGACGGAAAAACAGGCTGACCTTACCGCCTACACGAAATGTGGTGTGACGGTTCATGGGTTCCTGCTCACGAATATCCAGATTTGGGAACTGCAGCTTCAGCTGCTGTCCCAAACGGTTATAATCGATCATAAATCAAATGCTCCTAATAAAAAATTACATCATGGCTTCTGCCATACGGGTCATTTCGTCCGCCAGATTCTGTGCGGCATTCTGGCCCATCTTCTTCATGCGGTTATTTAAGGTTGCAAGTTCGATGATGATACCGATGTTTCGGCCGGGACGAACAGGAACGGTGACGCAGGGCACCTTAACGCCCATAATTTCCTCATATTCCGTATCCAGACCCAGACGGTCATAGAACTTGGTTTCATCCCAGTATTCCAGATTGATAATCAAGTCAATGTCCGCACTGGACTTAACCGCTCTTGCACCGTAAACGTCACGGGCGTTGATGATACCGATGCCGCGCAATTCCATGTAATAACGAATCAGCTCGGGGGCATTGCCCTTCAGACGCTTCTTGGACAGTCGCTTGATTTCAACCGCATCGTCGGATACCAGACGGTGACCCATACCAATCAGTGCCAGTGCGGTTTCAGACTTACCTGCACCGGAGTCGCCCTTGATGAGAACGCCTTCACCGAAGATTTCCACCAATACACCGTGGATAGTGACGCGAGGTGCCAGATGCTCGGTCAAGGTATCAATCAAGTCAGCCATAAAGGGTGCGGTATCGTCTGCAATCTGCAGCACGGTGCGGTCATACTTTTCCGCCATTTCCAGACACTCGGGCAGAGGCACGCAGTCATGGCACACAATCAGTGCGGGGAAGCCGATGCTCATAAACTTCTCAAAGCTTTTTCTGCGCTGGTCAACCGTCAGTGTTTCCAGAAATGTTGTTTCCACACGACCGATGACCTGCAGACGGTCTGCATCGTAATAGTTATAAACACCCGCCAGCTTCAGTGCGGGACGGTCAACGTTCGCGCTGACAATCAGCTTTGTATCAAAGTCAGAGGACTTATGAATGATGGTGATATCCAATTCTTCTACGATTTTCTTCAAGGGTACGGAATACTGACTCATCTGACAGCCGCCTTTCAAAAGTATATTCAACGGTAAGAGTGCATAACTTAACAATTTATTCTAACAAATTTCACAGCCGTTGGCAATCATTTTACCGTCCCATTTGTGCAAATAAAACGGAGTCTCCATCACCGCCTTAACTGCACTCCCATTGTATTTTGTGCCTCAAACGCTCTGTTAATCGGTGTTCTTCCTCATAAAAACAGGATGATTCCGTTTTGTTTGCATTTGGACCGAATTCAACCGAAAAATCAAATAATTTTATTTCGCAGATTATAAAAAAACTTCTTGCATTAGTGTAACTGTTCTGTTATTATAATAAAGCTGTTTTTACAGTAAATATTTTTTAGGAGGTGCTTCAAAATGGCAAAATGCGAATTCTGCGAAAAGGGCGTATCCTTTGGCATTCAGGTTTCTCACTCTCACAGACGTTCCAACCGTACTTGGAAGCCCAATGTGAAGCGCGTCAAGGCCGTCGTAAACGGCACTCCCAAGCACGTTTACGTTTGCACTCGCTGCATGCGCAGCGGTAAGGTCACCCGCGCATAATTAATTGCGTAATTAAATTTACCCGAAACAAGCCTGTCGACTGTTGTTGACGGGCTTTTTTCGGTTTTAGGGAAAAATTTCTCCCCCTCTGCTTCGCAGAATTTTGCAGCAACGCTGCAAAACAAATTTTAATCTGTTTTTTGTCGCGACATGCGCGTGAAAAAAAACACTTCTCAGACCGCAAACGTGCGAGCTTGCG
>JAFQPT010000359.1 GCA_017411665.1 Oscillospiraceae bacterium
GCAAAGCGACTGTTCCCCAACTACACCTTCCTGGACTCTCCCTTCAACCTGCAGTACTATGTCCCCGGCCGCCCCGAAACAGAAGTGGCTACCATGGGCTGCCGTACCCGCGTTATGGGCAACGTCTATGACCCCACTCATCAGATTGCCTACTCCCGCGGCAACCTGTCCTTCACCTCCATCAACCTGCCTCGCATCGCACTGGAAGCACAGGGCGAAGAAAAGCTGTTCTACACAAAGCTGCAGGACATGCTGGAGCTGGTGGCACAGCAGCTGCTGGACCGCTTTGAAATTCAGGCGGACAAGCACATCTACAACTACCCCTTCCTTATGGGACAGGGCGTATGGCTGGACTCCGATAAGCTGAACATGGCTGACGACCTGCGTGAAGTGCTCAAACACGGCACTTTGTCCATCGGCTTTATCGGTCTGGCGGAAACGCTGACCGCACTGTACGGCCGGCACCACGGCGAAACGGAAGATATGCAGCAGAAGGGTCTGGAAATCATCGGCTTCATGCGTGACTACTGCGATAAGAAGTCTCAGGAACTGAAGATGAACTTTACCCTGCTGGCAACCCCCGCAGAAGGTCTGTCCGGCCGCTTCATCCGCATGGACCAGAAGCGCTTCGGCAAAATCGAAGGTGTCACCGACCGTGAATACTACACCAATTCTTTCCATATCCCCGTATGGTACGACATTTCCGTGTACGATAAGATTCGTCTGGAAGCACCCTACCACGCACTGTGCAACGCAGGCCACATCAGCTACGTAGAGTTGGACGGCGACACCGTACGCAATGTGGAAGCATTCGAAGCTGTTGTCCGCTGCATGCACGACTGCGGCATCGGCTACGGCAGCATCAACCATCCCGTAGACCGCGACCCCGTCTGCGGCTACGTAGGCGTCATCGGGGATGTATGCCCCCGCTGCGGCCGCCGTGAAGGCGAGCAAATTCCCGCTGAGCGCATCGAAGAACTTAAGAAGATTTACCCCGAAATGCCCGCATTCCGCGGCATCCATTAAGGAGGAATATCATGACCGTTAAGAATGAACAGGAACGTCTGGGCCAGGGTGTCGGTTTTGAACGCATCCGCCGCATCACCGGCTATCTGGTTGGCACCATGGACAAGTGGAACGATGCAAAGCGCGCAGAAGAACGCGACCGCGTCAAGCACGGACTGAATAAAAATGCTTGATCTGGCAGGAATCGTAAACGACAGCATCGTAGACGGCCCCGGTATCCGCATGACCGTCTTCTGTCAGGGCTGTCCCCACCACTGCAGCGGCTGCCACAACCCCGAAACATGGCAGTTCGGCTGCGGCACGCCCATGGAAGAGGAACGGATTGTGGACATTATCCGCACCAATCCCCTGTGCCGCGGAGTCACCTTCTCGGGCGGCGAGCCCTTTGCACAGGCAGAAGGCTTCGGCAAGTTGGCGCGACTGCTGAAAGAACAGGGCTACGAAGTGGCATCCTACTCGGGATACACTTTCGAGCAGCTCATCCGCGGCACACAGGCCCAGAAGGACCTGCTGTCTGCCATTGATGTGCTCATCGACGGGCCTTTTGTGATGGCAGAAAAGAGTCTGGAACTCAGTTTCCGAGGCA
>JAFQPT010000360.1 GCA_017411665.1 Oscillospiraceae bacterium
ACAGCGCCAAGGTGGGCGGCGAGCTGTATACCGAATACACAAACGGCTATTTCCCCGATGCGGAAAGCAAGTCCATTATCCTGTCCGCAAAGAACGAAAACATCATCAATTTCTATTACGAAAAGGCTGCCAACGTGCCCTACACCGTCAAGTATGTGCTTGCGGGTACGGATACTCAGCTGGCACCTGCAAAGACTGTCACCGAAAACCTTAGCTCCGTGGTCACGGAAAACTATGTCTTCATCGACGGCTACATTCCCGACAGCCTGCAGAAGACCAAGGTGCTGACTGTTGGCGGTGAAAATCTGATTGTTTTTACCTACACCGAAGACAACAAGAACGCAGTCTATAAAATTACACATTACATCGAAGTGCCCTTCGGCGGCAGCTGGAATGTGTACGATACGGAAGACGGCATTGCACAAAAGGGCACGACGCTTTCCGAAGAGGCACTGCAGCTCACAGGCTTTACCTATAATGCAGCAGCGACCGCGGCAAACAATACCACCGCTGTTACGGTCAGCGATTCCGGTGTCAGCGGCACATTGACCGCGCAGGGTCTGCATTTGCAGCTGTACTATACCCGTGAAAAATATCCCTTCATGGTCTACTACAAGGATATCAACACCAAGGAAGACCTGATTGACCCGCTGGACAGCCGCGTGGCATACAAGGACATGGGCTTTGACTATGTTGCCTTTGAACGTACCATGACGATTGAGGCAGAAGCCATTGAGGGATATAGTCTGGTAGGCGACAGCTCCCAGCTGCTGACCATCCGTGTGGACGACAAGACAGATCCCAAACTGAACGTGGTGACCTTCTACTATCAGCAGGAGACAGGTGCGCTGCAGCTCAGCAAGGCTGTGACCGCAGTGCCCGCAGGCTCTGCCCCCGATCAGCCCTTCGCGTTCAAGGTGCAGTACAATGGGGATAAGGTACAGTTCCCCTATGCCATTTACAGCTATGAGGTATTGAAAGACGGCGCCTCTGTTGAGACCCGCACCGCCCCTGTGGATGTGGCAGGCAGAAACTTTACCGTCACCTTGAAGGACGGAGAATCCACTGTCATCAACACCCTGCCTGTAGGCAGCTACACCATTACCGAAGCGGACTACACCATGCAGGACTTTGCGGCAGTGGAACCGCAGACTGTGGCGATTACCGCCGACCATACCTCGGAAGCAGTCTTCCACAACCGCTATACCTCCTATACAGGGGATTTGACCGTTTCCAAGACTGTCACCAAGGAATATCATGATGTGCCTGCGGAACATGAGTACCACTTCGGGCTGGTATTCACGCCCGATGCTGCGGCAATGTTCCGTGAACGTGCCTACACCTATGCCGTAACGGACAGTGACGGTACCGTGATTTCCGAAGGCAGCGGCACGGTTGCCGCAGGCGCAGACTCCCACACCATCGACTTTATGCTGGAGGACGGACAGTCTGTGACCTTTACCGACCTGCCTGTAGGCAGCTATGCAGTTACCGAAACGATTGTGAACGGCTCTGCGGAGGATTATAACGTTTATATCAACGATACCCTCAGTGAAACCCTGATTGCAGAAGGGGAAATTGCAGGAGAACAGATGGCTGTAGCAGCCTTCAAGAACGAATATAAGCGTCACTACGGCAATCTGCAGATTACCAAGCACATCGATTCCGACGGCAATATTTCTACCATTGATAAGGTGGAGGAATTCCTGTTCTATGTACAGCTGGAAGACACCGCCTATGACGGAACCGTTACGGCGAAGTTCAGCGGCACAGAGGATATCCGTCCCGATGAGCTCATCACCATTACCGACGGCGAGCTGCAGGTACCTCTGGCAGACGGAGAAACCGTGCTGCTGGAAGCACTTCCCGCAGTGCCTGTCACCGTTACGGAAGCGGACTACAGTCAGCAGGGCTATGAAGAAACCATCAGCTATGACAATGAGACCAAGACGATTCCCAGAGACGGTCTGCTGCAGGTGGAATGTATCAACAGATACCCTGTGAAATACGGTACGATTACTGTTACCAAGACCGTGTCCAATTTGAGCGCAGTGCCGCGTGGGGACAGCCAGTCCTTCATTTTCCGCATCAGCGGCGGCAATGCAAATCAGAAGGTGAATATGGATGTGGTCATTGACCTTGCGGACATTCGTGCAGGGGGAGGCACGGCCTCAGTGACCATAGAAAATGTACCTCTGGGTACATACACCATAACGGAAGATACCTCCTGGAGCTGGAGATATACCTGCACCTCCGGAGCAACTGAGTCCGTTATGCTCAATGCGGATATTCTCACAGGTACAGCGGCCTTCACAAACCGCTATGACACCAATACCTGGCTGACGGATTCGGATTCCGCAGACAACCGATTCATTAAATCTACGAAAAACAGCTGAGAAAGGAGGCGCGATCATGTATCGTGGGAAACATGAAAAACCCGTCAAGGGCTTAAAAAAATACAAAAGATCCGGCGTGGTGATTGCCTCCCTTCTGCTGATTTTCGCACTGACGGTCGGAACCACGGCAGCATTTCTGTGGGACCGAACCGATACAACGGACAATGCCTTTGTGCCCGTGACTGTGGGTGTGGATATTGAGGAAAGCTTTGATGGACAGACCAAGTCTGCCGTTGTTGTCCGCAACGAGGGGGATATCCCCGTATATATCCGCGCCACTGCAGCCTTTTACTGGACGGACGCAAACGGTGTCATCGTCGAGCCCGAAAACTGCAGCCACACGCCCGTTGTGTTGGGCAGCGGCTGGTTTTCCGTGGGCAGCGTGTATTATTATACTGCACCCGTTTCTTCGGGCAATGCCACATCCAACCTGCTGGCAAGCCCCATTACTGCGCAGATTACCCCTGAATTTTCCAACTACGTGCTGCACATGGAGGTTCATTCCGAAGCCATTCAGGCGCAGCCTGCAGACGCGGTGGAACAGGCATGGCGGGGTGTTGACGTCAAAGGCGGCAATCTGACCGCTGCGGGAGGCTGAGCATGAGACGATTGATGAAACGATGCTCTGCTGTAACGGTGCTTGTGCTGCTGGTTATCACACTGGTCACCCCTGCTTTCGCGGCAGAGCCTCCGTCTTTGACCTATTACGGTCATGAACAGGGCTTCGGGATCGACACAGGCAGTGCGTATTCGGATTCCGACCTGTTTTCCGATGCTTTTAAGGGTGTGATGCCCGGTGATGTCATCACCGAAACCATCTCTGTAACAAATAAATCCACGGACAGCGACTATATCGAGCTGCTGCTGCAGGCAAAGCCTCATGACGATGCTGCCATGGCGGATTTTCTGGCGCAGCTGGAAATGAAGGTCTGGAACGGGGACACACTGATTTATCATGCCTCTCCCGACAAGAGCGCGGGTCTTACAAATCCCGTGAGCCTGGGCAGACTGGACAGTGGCAGAAGCCTGCAGCTGAAGGTAGAGCTGATTGTACCTCTGACGCTGGGCAACGAGTATGCAGACTGTGTGGGTGAAGTAGACTGGGTGTTCACCGCCCGACAGGGAGACCATCCCCATATGAGCTTCACGGTCACCAAAATTTGGGTGGACAAGACCGCAGACCATCCCGACCAAATCACTGTCACCCTGTTTAAGGATGGCGCACCTTATGCTCATAAATATCTGAACGAGGAAAACGGCTGGACCTACACATGGACCAATCTGCCCGACGGCGGCTATAACTGGTACGCATTGGAAGTCGTGCCCAAGGGATACATGGTGGAATATGAGCACAGCAAGTATGAAACCGTGATGTATAACATGGCAAGCCTCATTCAGACAGGTCAGCTGAATTGGCCCGTACCGATTCTGGCAGTGGCAGGTGTGCTGCTGATGACTGCCGGCTTGATTCTGATCGGAAAGGACCGGAACAAAGAGCATGACTAAGAAAAGAGCAGGCATTGCTCTCGTCATCACAGGAGCGGTGCTGCTGTTGGCAGCGCTGCTCCTGTTTGCGTATAACCGGATGGAGGATGTCCGCGCCGGAGAGGAGGCTGCGGAAATTATGACCGAGATTATGACTGCGGTCGAGCCGTCGGATATGCAGAAAGACGAGGCGGAACGAAAAATCATGCCCACGATGACGATTCGCGGACATGAATATATCGGATATTTACACATTCCCGATTTGGGGCTGGAGTTGCCTGTGATGGCGGACTGGGATTACAACCGCTTGAAGCGGGCACCCTGCCGTCACTTCGGCACCACATACAATGACGATTTGGTCATTGCAGCCCATAATTTTAAAAACCACTTTGGCCGCATCGACACTCTGCCTTTGGGTACGGAAGTGACCTTCACGGACATGGACGGTGTTGTCAGCCGTTATGCTGTGGGTGAGATTCTGGAGCGAGGGCCCGAGGAAGTGGCGGAAGTACGGGACAGCCAATGGGACTTGATTTTGTACACCTGTACCTATGGCGGTGACGTACGCATTGTGGTGGGCTGTGCGCGCACGGAATAACAAAAAACAGGCGCAGTGTTCCCTGCTGTACCTGTTTTGAATATGAAACTGTAGAAAAATCCGGGCTGCATGCATTGCAGCCCGGATTTTTTCTGTTAGCTGTGATAGGGTCTGTCGATGGTAATGACAGCGTGGTGGTGCTCCCAGTGGGTGCGGACGTAGTCCTTCAGCAGAGTCTTCAGCTCTTCGGGAGTCATCTTGACGGCGTAAGGCAGCACCGCGTCAAAAATCACATTGGTATGTGTCGGGCCTTCCACCATGCGGAAGTCATGAATGGTGATGCCATCTCCAAGCCGGGAGGCATACATTGCCAGCTGCATACGCTTGGAAACAATCTTCTCATCGTTGACGGAGACGGGGTCCATGTGAATGGTAGCCATGCAGCCCAGCTTTTCCGCCAGCTCCATTTCTGCTCTGTCCACAGCGTCGTGCAGGGCGAAAATGTCGCCGTCGCCGGGTACTTCTGCATGAAGAGAAATCATGCATCGGCCGGGGCCGTAGTCATGCACCACAAGGTCGTGAATGTTGACGATTTCATCATAGCTGAGCACGATTTGCTGAATCTGCTCCACAAATTCCTCCTCGGGGGGATTGCCCAGCAGGGGGGACAGTGTTTCCATAGTGGATTTGATACCTGCATACAGAATGAATGCAGCCACCAGAATACCGCACCAGCCGTCTACGTTGTAGCCGAAGAAGTGTGCCACGAGGGTAGAGCCCAGTACCACCAGTGTGGAAATGCAGTCGCTGAGGCTGTCGATAGCGGTGGCGTTCATGCCGGGGGAATTGATTTTACGGCCGATGGAGTGGTTGTAGGCAAACATATAGACCTTCACCAGTATGGAAGCGGCCAGAATCCCGATGGTCAGCAGACCTGTTTCCATAGGGGTGGGGCTGAGGATTCGATGGAAGGAATCCTGTCCCAGCTCAATGCCCACCAGAATAATCATGATGCTCACCGCAACGCCGGATATGTATTCCAGTCTGCCATGCCCGAAGGGATGGTCGGGGTCAGGCTTCTTGCCTGCCAGTCGCATACCCAGCAGCGTGATGATGGTGGACCCTGCATCGGCGAGGTTGTTGAAGGCATCTGCCATGACAGCCACAGAGCCTGCCAACATTCCTGCCAGATATTTGCCTGCGAACAGCAGGAGATTCAGCAGAATGCCCATGGCACTGCACAGTGTGCCGTAGGCTTGTCTGACAGCTTCGTCGGAAGTATTTTCACTGTTTGGAATCAGTCGTTTTGCAAGTAATGTAATCATAATTCTACCTCGATACAATCGTTCTGCTATTGTACCACATTTTGGAAAAAATGGAAGATAATTAGGGGATACTAACGTAAAAAAGTTTCTGTTTTTGTGTAAACGGGTGAGTAGTGACTGATTACGGGGAAAAACCGCAACGCCCTGTTTCGGCCTGTGAAACGGCGAAAACGGGGCGTTTGGAGAGTGATTGAAAAATGAGTAAGGGCATATAACAGAGGGTTCAGGCCTCTCTCACGAAGGCAAAACGAGGGCCGCTGTAGCCGTCGCGCTCCACATGCTCGGTCCACATGGGCAGAGGGCGCACCCACACGTCGCAGGTGCCGTACAGTGCGCGGTAGACCACCATAGGTTCTTCGGTCTCCGAGTGCTTTGCGGTATACAGCAGCAGATATTCGTTGCCTTTGTAATGACGATAAATTCCGGGTTTTAAGGATTCCATAGTAATTCTCCAAGGACAGGATAAAGCCTCCCCTGTGCAAGGGGAGGTGTCAAAACATAGTTTTGACGGAGGGGTTGTTGAGTTATCATTATAATCAAAACAATCTGCAATGTAAACATAAATCCCGCTGCATGCAGTGGGATTTTATAATTTCTGATCATTTTCAGAGGGAATATATTTCATGATGTGCTCTACCTCGCAGTTTAAAATTCTGCACAGGTCGTTGATGGTTGTTGTATTCAACGGTTTGTTTTTTCGGAGCTTATCGATTGTAGAACTGGAGATATGATGATTTTTTATGAGTGTATAGGTAGACTCATCGGACATTTTCAACGTTTCCCAAAAGGGCGTGTAAACAACCATAACTTCCTCCAATTCTCGTTGATATGTATATATTAGAGAATAGGCGAGAACTTGACTATGGTCGTAAAAGAGACTATAATAAACGAAACTACCGTGCAGGGTAAGATGCACAGAGAGGAGAAAAGTATTATGAAAAAGAAATTTAGAAGTATCGGGTTGATTGTGCTGGTTTTGGTGCTTTTATTTACTGCTTGCGGGGGCGGCGATGAGATAACATCTCCCGATAATGTGCAGTCAGATACACCCCAAATGACAAATGAAAAGATAACTTTAGCAGAAACCGAGATTTATAACAAAGATGGAATTATTATAAAAGTTACTGGTTTGGAAGATAGCTGGGTGGGTACAGAAGTTAAGGTTCTGGTAGAAAACAATTCTGCTGACAATATTCTCGTGACAGCAAGGTACGTATCAATCAATGGTTATATGATGCCCACAGCAAGCATGTATATGGAAGTTGCGTCTTCTAAAAAAGCAAATGGTGAACTATCTTTTTATGCTTCTGAGTTGAGTGAAGCCAATATTGAAAAAATTTCTGATATCGAATTTTACGTAGAAATTAGTGATAATGCGACATGGCAAACTCTTGATACTTCAGACTTGATTACACTGACTACTTCAGCAGTTGATTATGTGCAACCGATAGATGATTCCGGTGATGTTCTGTTTGAAAAAAAGGATATCAAAGTTATCAGTAAAGGTCTAAAGAAAGATATGATTTGGGATGGAGCTGTTGTGTTTTACATTGAAAACAATAGCAATACCACAGTATCAGTATATGCTGAAAACGTATCTGTAAACGGTTTTATGGTGGATGCAGGTCTTTGGTCCGACCTTCGTCCTGCAACACGTATGGTTGACGGAATGTACCTGTTGGATTTAGAAGAACTGGCAATTGAAAACATCGATGAAATTGAAAATATTGAATTCAATCTTCGTATTGTGAATGCTAAAAATTGGAATGATATTGCAAAATCTGATGTGATTACATTGAATTTTAAGTAAACCAAGAAAGACCGCTCATTTGAGCGGTCTTTCTATTACGGGGCGTCGGGGACGCCGCCCACTATAAGAGACTTTGCGATGCTTTGTCACTCTGAGGGAGCCTGCGACCGAAGAATCTCAAAACTAAGAACAGTGTGGAGTCCGACTGTATGTTTGAGATTCTTCACTTACGCTCTGAATGACATGGTGCGGTAGAAAATTAATATCTTAATTACAAATTATAAGTTATAATGCAAAAATACCGCCGTCGTATGACAGCGGTATTTTGTAAACAAATTAGCCGTTAACGGACTGCTTGGGAACGATCTTCACGCCGGGGCCCATGGTGGAAGCGGTAACGCAGCTCTTAACATAGGTGCCCTTTGCAGCAGCGGGCTTTGCCTTGATGATTGCGTTGATCAGTGCTTCGTAGTTTTCAAACAGCTTGTCTGCGCCGAAAGAAACCTTGCCGATGGGGCAGTAGATGATGTTGGTCTTATCCAGACGGTATTCAATCTTACCAGCCTTGGATTCCTTAACAGCCTGAGCAATGTTGGGGGTAACAGTGCCGGCCTTGGGAGAGGGCATCAGACCCTTGGGGCCCAGAACCTTACCCAGACGACCTACGGTACCCATCATGTCGGGGCTAGCGATAACGCGGTCGAATTCGAACCAGTTTTCCTTCTGGATCTTTTCTACCAGATTCATGCCGCCTGCGTAGTCAGCGCCTGCAGCCAGAGCTTCTTCTACGCGTTCGTCCTTGCAGAATACCAGGACGCGAACGGACTTACCGGTGCCGTGGGGCAGAACGATAGCGCCACGAACCTGCTGGTCAGCGTGACGGCCGTCAACACCCAGACGTACGTGCAGTTCTACGGTTTCGTCGAACTTTGCCTTGGAAGCATTGCATACGATTTCGAATGCTTCCTTTGCAGGATACAGAGCCTGCTTATCAAAAAGCTTGCAGCTTTCTTTGTGATTTTTACTTCTGAACAATTTAATTTCCTCCTAATGATGTGGTTGTGCGGAAGCTGATTCCTCCCACGTTAAGGGGTGCAGCTTATTCTGCTACGACGACGCCCATGGAGCGGCAAGTGCCAGCGATCATGGAAATAGCTGCGTCGATATCGGTGCAGTTCAGATCGGGCATCTTCTGCTCAGCGATCTTGCGAACGTCTTCCTTGCTAATGGTAGCAACCTTGTCCTTCTGGGGAACGCCGGAGCCACTGTCAATGCTGCATGCCTTCTTGATCAGCAGGGCTGCAGGGGGGGTCTTGGTAACGAAGGAGAAGCTGCGGTCGGAGTATACGGTGATGACAACAGGGATCATCAGGCCCATGTCGCCCTTAGTACGCTCGTTAAATTCCTTGGTGAACTGGCCGATGTTGATGCCGTACTGACCAAGAGCAGGACCTACAGGGGGAGCGGGAGTTGCCTTACCTGCGGGAACCTGGAATCTGACATATCCAACTACTTTCTGTGCCAAAGTGAGCACCTCTTTCTAATTAATCTTTTTCAGGTTCGACCTGGTCGAGTTCCAGATCGATGGGGGTCTCTCTGCCAAACATGGAGACCACTACGCGAACACGGTTCTTGGAGATTTCCAGCTCGTCCACAGTGCCCTTGAAACCGGACAGGGGGCCGTCTACTACCTTGACGGTGTCGCCTACATTGTATCCCACCTTGACTTCGCGGCGTTCTACGCCCAGTGCGATGATTTCTTCATCGGTCAGGGGGACTGCCTTGCCGTCAGTGCCGACAAAGCCTGTTGCACCACGTACTGCGTGTACCAGGTGCCAGCTGTCATCAGTCATGATCATCTTTACCAGGACATAACCGGGGAACACTTTGCGTTCCACTTCCTTGGGTCCCTTTTCGGTGATCTCGGTGACAGTTTCCATCGGAATGCTGACCTCATGAATCAGATCCTGCATTCTTCTGTTTTCTGCAGCCTTCATAATAGCGGCTGCTACTGCATTTTCATAACCGGAGTATGTGTGGACCACATACCATTTTGCTTCTTCTGCCATGATCAGCCCACCAAATCAATGAGTGTCTTAACACCCAGCTGGGCGATCTGGTCAAAGCCCCAGATTGCAATCGCTGCAACAGCCATAACCGCCAGAGCAACAGTAGTGTTCTTAATAACGGTGGACTTGCTGGGCCAAACAACCTTCTTGAGCTCTGCCTTCATTTCGCGGAACCATTTCTTGATCTTTTCGAAACGAGTCAGTTCTTCGCCTTTCTTCACAGCTTCGGTAGTGACATGAGCGGGAGCGCCCTTTTTCACTGCCACTTTCTTCTGGGAAGGAGCACCGGCCTTCTTCTTTTCTTCAGCCATTTGTCACATTCCTTTCGAAAGACTTACTTGGTTTCGTTATGCACAGTATGCTTGCGGCAGAACGGGCAATACTTTTTCAGTTCAAGACGATCAGAAGTGTTCTTCTTGTTCTTCATGGTATCGTAGTTGCGCTGCTTGCATTCGCTGCATCTCAGAGTAATCTTTACTCTTGCGCCTGCTTTTGCCATAAACTCGGCACCTCCTTGTAGAATTTGCTCTTACAGAGCATGTTGCCTCCCTGTGTACAGACAGATCTGGGCACAAAAAATGAACCCATCTTCTGACAGGTAGAGTTAGTGTACCACATTGACCCCTTCCCGTCAAGCAAAAATCCTTGAAAATTCAAGGTTTTTTCATTGTTTTACAGCTATTACAATGCTATAATAGCCCAGTGGGTTTTTACTTGTCATTTTCACCAAAAGCCCATATTTTCAATCGAAATCACGGAGGATTTTCCATGACATATCAAGAGGCTTTGGACTATATCAGTGCTGTTTCCTCCCGCGGCAGTGTGCCCGGATTGGGGCGCATCCGCACTCTGATGGAGGGGCTGGGAAATGTGCAGAATCAGGTGAAATTCGTCCACCTTGCAGGCACCAACGGCAAAGGCTCCACCTCCTGTATGCTTTCCCATGTTTTAATGGAAGCAGGGTATAAAACAGGGCTGTTTGTTTCCCCTCATATCATTCGCTACAACGAGCGTATGCAGATAAACGGTGGGCATATTCCCGATGAAAAGCTGGCGGAAATCATGGAGCGGGTCAGCAAAGTGGCGGATGCCATGACAGAAGCCCCCACGGAATTTGAGCTGATCGCCGCGACGGCATTTGTGTGGTTTGCGGAAGAGCAGTGCGACATTGTAGTACTGGAAACGGGGCTGGGCGGCAGACTGGATGCCACCAATCTCATCGAAACCAACGAATGTGCCGTCATCACTAACATTGGCATTGACCATACCGATTATCTGGGCAGCACTTTGGCGGAAATTGCTTACGAAAAGGCATGCATTCTCAAGGAAGGCAGACCCGTTGTGGCCTATGCAAGTGACAAAGAAGCGCTGGATGTCATCGTCAACTACGCAGTTTCCCACAACAATCCCATAACAGTCACCGATTTTGCAGCCATTGAGCCTATATCTGCGGATTTGACGGGCCAGAGCTTCCGATACAAGGGCAAACAGTACCGAATTCGTCTGCTGGGTGCCCATCAGCAGCGCAATGCTGCACTGGTACTGGAAACGGTAGAGGTTCTGCGCAGTCTGGGATGGAACATCACAGACGACTCGGTCGTCAGCGGCATGGCAGCGGCACAGTGGCCTGCCCGCTTTGAGCTGCTCAGTGAAGACCCCATCGTCTTTGTGGACGGTGCGCACAATATGCAGGGTGTGGAAAGTCTGTGTGCAGCGGTACAGGATTACCTCAGCGGCAGACGGGTCGTGTGTCTGACAGGGGTACTGGCAGATAAGGACTGGCAGGCGATGATGCAGCTGCTGCAGGGCGTTGCAACCGACTTCGTTACCATTACCCCCGACTCTCCCAGAGCATTGACGAATACCGCCTTGGCGGAGTATTTGACGGTACAGGGCTGCACCGCACAGACGGCGGACAGCGTGGACGAGGCCGTGACACGGGCACTGGAGAAAGCAAGAGCGACTGACAGTGTAGTGGTTGCCTGCGGCAGCTTGTACATGGCGAGTGAAATTCGCGAATTTTTCGCTTCGTACATGCCGTTGCGAAAAATAAATTTGAATTGATTTCGTCCATTCGGACGAAACTCTGCGAGGGATTTTGTTGGTTAGAAAGGAATGTTTGAGATATGAGAATTATGGCAATTGACTACGGCGATCAGAGAATCGGCATTGCGGTTTCCGATGCGATGGCTATCCTGGTAGGCGATGCGTGGACCATGAAGGAATGGAAGATGGAGCGCGCAGTCAAGAAAATTGCGGAAGAAGTCAAGACCCGCGGTGTGGGTCTGATTGTGCTGGGACTACCCAAGAATATGGACGGCACCGAAGGGGAACGCGCTGCCATCAGCCGCGAATTCGGCGCGAAGCTGCAGGAGGCAACGGGTCTGGAAGTAAAATTCTGGGATGAACGTCGCAGCAGTATTGAAGCCCATGCAATTTTGCATGCCAACGGCAGAAAAGAAAAGGACCACCGCAAAAGTGTGGACGCAGTGGCGGCCAGCTTGATGCTGGAAGGCTATCTGAGAAGTCTGTAAATCTGAAAAAGCAAGCGGCAATATGTGCACTGCTCCAAATTATACGGACAGTACAAAAAAGCCCCATAGTAGGAAATATTGAGTTTTAAGCGGAGTAGCGCAGCGTTAGCGGCGCTACTCCAGTTTTTAACTGGATACGTTGATGGTTATAGAAATAGATGTAGT
>JAFQPT010000037.1 GCA_017411665.1 Oscillospiraceae bacterium
ACTCACTCCACTGCTTCGACTCTTTCACCTTCGAAGATTCTTTGATTTTAAATTCGCTTTGCGAATTTCTGTCTTGATGGGAATCTTCTCGGTGAGTCTGTTGCGGCAATTGTCCGACTCCCTCCACACCCTTGCCCCCCTTGCCTAAAGGGCTCGACGCGTTAAGCAAACAGTCCGGTGGACTGTTTGTAGCCAAAGAGCGTAGCAATCTATGATTGCTACGAGGGTCAAGCCCCGCAGGGGCGGGGGGATACGCAAAGAAGGTCTTTTTTGTGATTGAATGCTCCCTTGCAAAACAACTGCCGCCATTCCCTGTCATCCCGAGAGCATCGCCCGAAGGATCTCAATCACACGGACAGACTCCCGCATCCTCGTCGCGGGCCCATCGGATGACCTCAAACCGCATATGCTGCGGATACTGCTCCGCCATACATTCCAGCCCCAGGCACACCGTATCCACGACGGTGTTCACCATACACTCGTACTCACTGACAAAGGAGATTTCCGCATCTCCTGCCATAAGCCGAATCTCCGCCTGCTCGACCTGATGGTTGCGCTCCAGTCGCCGCACCGCCTCTGCCAGCGTACACAGCAGTGCCGACACCGCCGCGCACACCAAATCCTCTCCGTGGGGCGCAGCTCCCGCATGCCCTTTCACGGTGACCCGATGGTTCGGTCTGTCATACACTGCACAAATCATACCCTGCCGCCTTTCGCCGCATGTGCACGGGCTTTGGTCATGTGCTTGGGCTCAACGCCTTTCCCCTGCGCAGGGGCGGTGTCTGCCTCTGCCCGCTGCACTTCGGATTGAGCAGCCGCAAGGGCTGTTCCCGCAGCACCTCCATTGGGGGATTCGCCCAGCACGTGCAGGATATCCCCGCTGATTTTGCCCACCAGCTCGGGAGCAGTCTTTTGCGCCAGCATCAGCGACATCTGCATGTAATCCGTCAGTCTGCGCTGCAGGCCTGCCTGCTGTCCCAGACGGCGCTGCAGGGCCTCCTTCCCCTCAAAATCCATCATTTCCAGACACATCAGCGCCTGATCGGTGCGTTGGGGGTCGAAAATCCCCATGCTGTACAGCTGCAGCGCCAGCTCATTCTGGGCCACACGGCTGTAGGCGTTCTGTTTCTGGGCAGTGACCTTGATGTCGAACACGGGCAGTCGGTAGCCCATGTCCTCGCCGTAGAGACTTCCTTGATGGATGGGGCGCAGCCCTGCATTGTCAAAGCTGACGAACTCGTCGGTACCCAGTCGGCCTGTGATGCGGAACTGTCGGGGCAGGTCGTAGAACTGGCGAATGAGCTCGATGCACAGCTCGATCAGCTCTCCGTAGGCGCGGTAGGAGGCCTTCACGCTGTCGCGGCTGCCCTTGCCGCTGGCCTCCTGCAGTGCCGCAATGGCAGAAGCCGCGGTGACCCCCGAAGAGATGTTGCCTGTGGAGGTCTCGGTATTGCCGCTGGTCTCGCGGAGCTCCTGAATGGTGCGGTCGAGGACGGACACATAGTTGCCGTCCAGCCCCGTATGCTCGATGCGGCGGAGGTGATCCTCGCTGAGGCTTGCGGTGGTGTGGACGATGGGAGTACTGAGGTCTAAGAACTCGGTCTCGTTGATGGTGCCGTCACCGCGGGAGAAATATCTGGGGGTCGCACCCACCATGGCATTTTTCACGAAGGCGGTTTTCATCAGGTCGATCTCGGTCTGGGGGTTCTTGCACAGATCCACGAAGCCATAGCCGCAGGGGCTGCCCTCGATGGGGAACAGTGCATCGAACACATAGGGGAATCTGCCGTGATCGTAGAGACCTGTACGGCACAGTACGGGATCGTTTTCCGTGGCGAACAGCACCACATCCTCCACATACTTGCAATACTGCAGCGTTTTTCGGCCCTCCACGGTCTTGTGGTAGTACACCTCCACCACGGTGGCCTTGTCGGTGGTATCCACCGCATCGTCATACAAAAAGCGGGTAGACAGGAAGGCAGGGGTCTTCAGTCTGCCGCTGAGGAGCTCGGGGTAGGTCTGACGGAGCAGTTCTTTGTCCGCCAGCTCGGTGTGGAAGAAGTAGCGGCTGCGCTGAATATCGGTAATACCGGGCTCCCAGTAGAGATTGAGCAGGTTCACGCGTTCAATGGCAATGTCGCCCAGTCCGTTCAGACGGCTCTGGTCCCACACGATTTTGTAGACCCCCGTGCCTGTCTTGAGCTTCTGCCACATGGCATCGGAGTAGGTGTGCTCGAAGCGGTTCTGCTCTAAAATACAGGGGATAATCTGGCTGAGGATGTTGGCCTGCTGACGGTCATCGGGCTCTCGGGGCAGCACCCCGGGTGCGGGATAGGCGTCCATGGCATCGGCATGCTTGCTGACGATGACGTTGTGAAGCCAGCCGCTGACCGAGCGGAAGCCGCCGTCGGCCCCGATGCGTGTGGTGCGCTGCTCCTCGGCAGTGTTGCGCAGCTTCCACCAGTTCTCACTGGCGAGGATGCGCCGCTCGGTGTGCGCCTTGCCGTTTTTATACTTTTGCAGGATGCGGGTGAACTCCTTCACCTCGTCCTCGCCAATCACGTCCTCGCGAATTCCGTATCGCTTTTCATCCGCAAGCGAATGAAGAGCGCTCACTTTATTGCTCGGACTCTTTCGCAGCAAATCCGCTTCGCTCTCTTTGCCGCGATTGATTTCTTTATTTTTCATGCTGTTCTCCTTATTTGAAACTTGAAAAGTTACTTCGGTGTATGGTTTTGCTGTCTTGTTCGCCGCGCACCCTTCCCTGTCATCCTGAGGAACGCAGTGACGAAGGATCTCAAGCATTCGCTCATTCTCAACTCTGTCCTTGATTTTGAGATTCCCAGCCGATGTTATAAGGTAGAGCCATCGGCAGACCCTCGCTTGTTATGCGAGGGCCCGCTTTGCTCAGAATGACAGACTCTCTTTTATCACTCCCATAAGGGCGAGCCGCGCTCTCCCGTTTGGCTGCGTCACGTATCTGCAGGGCGTCGAAGACGCCGCCCCTACAATTCTCATTTCCCAAACTGATCAAGCGGGTCTGTCAAAATCACCCTCGGCTCTTCCTTCACCACGGGCTTTACGGGCTTGGACATACACAGGTACCGCACCTCATCGGCCACATGATCCTCCTGCGCGGTGTCCAAATCCTCGGGTCGGGTCTGACTGTACTGCAGCGCAGGGATGGTGCGGATAAATGCCTTGCAGGTATCGAACACGTACATCCGCGCAAAGCCGTTTTCATCGAACTGCAGACGGTAATGCACCTGCATCCAGCCGGGGATGCGCTGATTATCACCGGGTGTAAAATAAATGCCGTAGCGTGCCGCCGTGTCCGCAATGGACTCCCCGCGGCTGGCATCCCAGATGGCAGGGTCAGCCACGCTGTGAGAGATTTTCCGCCCACGCAGCCACGGATGCTCCTTCTCAAAGGCGGCAATGCGGCGAAACTGCTCATCGGGGGTCTGCCGTACCCCTTCGTCGGGGGTGTCGGTGCAGCCGTAAATCTCCGCGATGCGATACAGCACGCCGTCGGGGTCGATGGCCCAGTAGCCCAAAGAATAGGGCTTGTTGTAGCCGAAGTCATAGCTGCGCAGGATGCTCCAGCGCCTGCGGTCGCCTCTGTTTAGGTCGAAGGGCTTGATGACATGGGTAAAGCGGTGCTGCTCCAGTGCCTCGTCGGGGGTGATGCCCGCCTGCTCGCACAGCATGGGGTCGGGGCTCACGCGGAACTCCTCGAAGAACTGCCCCTCGAACAAATCCCACCTGCCGTACAGCCAGGCCTCGCGGAGCTTCGGCGGCAGCGCCTCCAGCTGACGGAGGTACTCGGGCTGAGTTTCCATAAGGGCGGTGTTGTCGGTGACCAGAGACTGGATGAAGCTGTAGTCGTCGGGGTCTTCCCCGGGCAGGAACTTGCGGTCGATGAACAGCCGCTTGAAGTACCCGTGAGAGGGGCCGCCGGGGTTGCAGGTGTAATACACCCGTTTGGGGAAGCCGTTGACACCGCGGACGGCAGGCAGGATGCGTTTGATCCATTCCTCCTTCAGCTGGGTGGCCTCATCCATAAAAATCACATCGTATTCCGCACCTTGATACTGACCGAGGTCACTGTCGTTGTTGCAGTAGCCGAACTTGATGGTGCTGCCGTTGGGGAAGGTGAAGCGTTTTTCGGTTTTGTGATAGGTCGCAATGCCCTGCAGCTCGGTCTGCAGGGGGTTGATGTGGTTGTTGAGCAGCTCGGGATAGGTGCGGCGGATGATGAGGATTTTGATGCCGTCGTAGCGCAAACACAGCCTGATGGCCTTGTTGCGTACGCTCCAGCTTTTCCCGCCTCCACGGGCTCCGCCGAAGCCCACATAACGGTGGTGGTCGGCAAGAAACAGCTTCTGCTTCTCATTGGGTGGTTGTAAAATCAGTTGTTTCATGTAAATCCTCTTCCTTTCTCTGTCATCCTGAGCGAAACAATGTGCAGCGAAGGATCTCAATCATACGATCGGTCTTCATTCTGTCCTTGCCTTTGAGATTCTTCGGATGCACGCATCCTCAGAATGACAGGCTTGGGCAATTGTCGAACACCTCCACCGCACCTCTCATGCCTCCCCTTGTCGTTCTTGCGGACTTCGTATCGCTTTTGCCTCGCAAGCGAGACAAGAGCGCTCACTTCGTCGCTCGTCCTCTTTCACCTTCGAGATTCTTTCATTCCCAAATCCTGCGGATTTGGTCTTTGACGGGAATCTTCTCGGTGAGTCGAGTGCGGCAATTGTCCAACTCCCTCCGCACCCATATCATCAAATCAAAGCCGCAGCGACAGCCATTTACAGCAAAACCGCAGGTTTTGCCATAAGGCTTTGATTTGAAAAAGGCGAAGCAGCGGAGTGAGCGCTCTCTGCTCATGCTTGAGCGGAAAGCGATACGGAGCTCGCTTCGACGTCTGCTCGCGATTAAACGTTCCACTCCTCTTCCCCTGCGGCAAATACCACCTCGATGCGCTGCTGCTCGCCGAATCCGTTGTCCAGCTTCTGCCTTTCCAGTGCCAGACGTTCCTCTGCCAATTCCCTGCGCAGCTCCTGCTCGCGGGTGGGCAGACCGTACAGGTCGCGGGTCAGCCCCGTCAGCTTTTCCAGCAGCAGGGTCACGTCCTTCATCGCCTTGGTGTCCGCCTTGCGGAGGATCTCTTCTCTCACGATCACTTCCCCGTCAACCTTCTCCTTCACGGGATATCGGTAAAACTGCTCGGGATCATCCAGCGCCTGCAGCGTAGCCTCCAGCATCCTGTCTGTGCCGCCCATCAGCTGCACCATACGCTCCGCCGCCGCATCGGACAGCCGCTGGGATGTCTTTTCCATGATGCGGTCCCGATGCTCTCTGCGCAGCTGCGCCCAGCGCTCTACCGCGCACCGATACTTCAAGGTGCTGCGGCTGACGCCGTACTTCTCCGCCAGCTCCTTCTGACTGATATTGGTGGTCACATATTCCGACTTAATGCTTTCCCAATCGGCTGCTTCTGTGACCGCAGCGGGTTTCTCCGCCATAGAACACTCACCTCTCTTTCTCTCGGGCGGCCGCCCTGTCTCTTATGCCTCTATTGTAACGCAAAAAGTTACTCCGCACCATGGACGAGGTCAAAAAAATTTTTTGGGTCAGAAATCGGGGTATTTCACCCGCAAAATCAGGCGAAACAGCTCACATTCGTTACAGTGGTGGATGCAGTAGCGGTCGATGAATTTCTCCCACTGTTTTTTGCGGCTGAACCGCTGGGTGATGGTGGTGTTGGGCAAAACGCCTTCGCAGACGATGCGTTTTTCTTTGCTGCTGTCATAGCAATAAAAGGGGCAAATCACGTCTGCCCGTTCGTATCCCATCGGCATCTCTCCTTTCTATCGCAGTTTTCTGTCAGCCAGTGCCATATCCAGAATGGCTCTGTAATGGGTTTTCTTTTTGTAGTGCTTCCCTGCCAGCTCCTGTTGGGCAACAATGGAGACGTACTTGTGGAATTCCTCCAGACTCATTTTTTGCAGCAAATCCTCCATCTGCTCATCGGACAGCAGCACCACGCCCTGTCCCAGCTCTCCGCCCAGATAGGTCATCTGTTTGGACAATCCTTCATCGGCTTCCCGCGCATGAATGCATGAATGAAATTCTTTTTCTTCATCTTTTTCTGATTCTTTCTCTTCTTCTGCAGCGTGACGTCCCGTGACAGTCACGTGACCGTCGGCAGATGCTTTCTGTGCGGCACGCTGCTTCCGTTTGCGTTCACGGTTCTGCTCCCGAATCCGCTCCATGCCGTCCACATTCTGATGGGCCTGCCAGCCGGGCAGGAAGAGGAAGCCCTGCGCATCCACCTGCGCCATATCGAATCGGACGAAGCAGTCCAGCGCCGATTGGACAACGGCAGGAGACCGCTGCATCTCCGCCGCCAGAGAACGAATGGTGTAGGGGATTTCGGGTGTGACGTACACCCGTCCGCCGTCGTTGATTTGGCCTGCCAGAATCAACAGCTTCAGCCAGATGACAAGGATGGTGTCGCCCTTGGGGAGATTCTGGATTTGACGGATTTTTCGATTGTTAAACAGGTCAGTGGACAGCTTGATCCATGTGATTTCGGGTATGTATATCACCTCTTTCGTCCTCGCGAATTCCGTATCGTTTGTCGCACGTAAACGTGCGAGTGCACTCACTCCATTGCTCGGACTCTTTCACCTTCGAAGATTCTTTTTTTCCAAATCCTGCGGATTTGTGTCCTTGATTGGAATCTTCTCGGTGAGTTCAGTGCGGCATTGTCCGACACACACCGCACCTCGCCCCCCTTGCCTAAAGGGGGGTGGCTGAGCGCAGCGAAGTCGGGGGGATTCTTCCGCAAACTTGCTTTGCTCTCTTTGCGTGGATTTGATGAATGTGTCAGCAAAGCTGACGGAGAGGTCTCCCCGCCCGTTTACCCCTCATCGCTTCGCGCGCAATGGCAGCATCTTACTTCCGTACCGTCACCTTAAAGGGTCTTGCGGTGCTGACCTTGAAATACTCGCTGCCGATGGTCCCGTTGGCCGCCTCGAAGGCCTTGCGGTCACAGGTGGCG
>JAFQPT010000361.1 GCA_017411665.1 Oscillospiraceae bacterium
CAGACTGTTCATTTGACTGCAGGCAGAAACTTTGATAGGATAAAAGCAGAATCATAAGGAGGTACCGTTATGGAAAAATTTGTTCCGTACGAAAAGCTGTCCAAAAAGGAAAAGCGAAAAATCGACCAAATGCGCCGCGGCAGCTGGGGCGATGTGAATCCCGTCAGCCGCAAGGTTGAAAGCAAAAAGACATACAACAGAAAAAGGTCTCAGGACTGGAAGAAAGATGTTCCTCCGCTCCTGAGACCTTTTTTATTTAGATATTCGTGACCTTACTCAAAACCCTTTCGCTTGAGACACACAGCCCGAATCCGAGCATCAGCACGACCACATCCGCAACAAACGCATAGGAGTTGGTTGCCACTCTCACCATGAAGGGCAGGGCATACAGCACCGCCTCAGTCATGGACTTCACACCCAGAATCCCGATTGCCGTGGAAAGCACCACCGCAGCTGCCATAATGACGTATTTTTTCCATGCTGCATTTTGGCGTTTTGCAACCCCTGCCGCCACTCCGCACAGAAGTCCGATTACAACATTGCCAAGCATCCACCCGGGCATCCCACGCAATCCGCTTGTCAAAACACAATAAATCAGAACCCCCATCGTACCGACCAGAGTACCGCCGGCAGTCCCTACATAATAGGTGTAAACCGCCATCGCCACATATCCCAGACAGAGATAGTAATTTTCAAACACAGGAACCTGCAAACACAGCGTCAGCACCACAAACAGTGCGATCCCCATAGCATTGATGCATATTCTTTTCGTTGACATAGATTGTGATTCTCCTTTGGAAGCAAGCTTTTTCGAAGTTCCGTGCACATCTCTCCTGCATCTTTATTATAGAAAACCTCACGTTTGATTACAACCCTGCCGCGGTCGAAGAACGGTAGATATTGCAGCGGTCAGCAATTCAAAAATACATGTGCGCGGATGCGGTTTTCTTCCGAAACGGGAATATCCGCAGTCTTTGCAAGCTCCAAAGCAGATTTCACCCATGCTTTGCGGGTAATGATCGTGGTACTGTGTGTCTCCGCCCTATGAATCAGATTCTTGAGATACGCATTGTATTTGGTTTCCGCCTCAGCAAAATCTCCAAGATGCTGATAAATCAGTGCTTCCTCACGCAAAATCAAATGATTACTTAAACGGTCAAAGTTCGGATACGCTCTTCGATTTGCCAAAATCGCCTCACGGCTGCTGAGCACTTCAAACGCAGGGATGACGATATCCTGCACCTGACGCACAATTTCTTCGCTCACATTCTCAACAGACTGCTCCAACAAATCATAACACGCTTCTTCTTTTCCCTCCACAGTCCCAATGCGAGAGCGAAGGTTACACTCATATTCATGATAGTATTTTTTGCGTACCGTTTCCGCGTTGTAGCCGTAGTCCATACACTCGGGAACGCGAATCCCGACATTCACAACCAGATAATGGGTTGCACCCAGATAGGCCTGCCCCAGTTGAAAATGAATCACCTGAGAAATATCCTCGGAAACGAAGCGGTGCAGAGTCCGTCCATGTTTTTTAAAGCCATATTCCTTCACAGCCTTATATACTTCCCGCTCAATTTGGTCCAATGCCTTCACAGTATCCATTTGTCTCTTCGGTGTGTCAAACATCCCTCTGCCCCTTTCCCGGTTTTCTTCATGATATCATTCAAAAATTGTTCCGTAAAGCAAAAAGCGCAGGCAGATTTCGCCCACGCTTTCCTTACTTTCTCATTCAGTCAGACTTGATGCACCGATACAGCAGCCCGACCTTGATTAACAGCAGCAAAAACACCAGCGTCACAGCATACGTCTCCCCTGCCAGTGACAGTACAATGACGGATAAAATACCGAGCACCACAGAACAGCCCGTTACCGTTTTTTGTCCCCGTTCGTTTTGGCGCAGTGTCAGAAACACCTTCAGCGCACCCGTCAACACGAGTGCGGAAAGCAGCAGCCAGTAAACAAGGCGGCTCAGCTGCGTGAGCGCCGTATAGTCAAACAGATTTACCGAATACACAAATCCGTTCACAGCTTTCGGATAGAGGGGCAAAACAACCGCCAGAAAGGAAAGCAGATCCGTCATGCCAAACAGCATATCGCAGACATACCGAATATTGGACCGATTTTCCTGTTCGGCAATGGAAATCAGCTTTTCTCCCGAAAGCAAATCATCGATGCTCACAGAAAAAAACGCAGAAATCTGCTTCAGCGAATCAATACTCGGATAGCCTCTGCCCGATTCCCATTTTGACACAGCCGTTCTGGACACATACAGGGCCTCCGCCAGTTCTTCCTGCGTCATTCCTCTGCGCTTTCGCAGTTCCTGCAGCTTTTCGGAAAATTCCACAGCAGCACCTCCCGTTTGTTCTCTTTCCAATAGGATACCACGAGTCCCCGATAGATACAAAACATTCCTGCGCTCAGCAAAATTCCCCCGATAATATCCGACACCCAATGAACCCCCGCAATCAACCGACCAACCACCATAAACGCAGAAAAAACAACGGACAGTGCCGCGGTTATACGTTTGATGGCTGTCGATTTTGCTCTGTGCCGAACTTGAAGGACCAGCGTCGGAATCACACTCAGCACAAGCAGTGTCGTCGATGACGGATAGGAGGCCTCCAAACGGCCTTCGATTAGAACAGGTCTGTAATTGACGGGAAACTTTTCAAACACAAGATAGGCCGAAATCACAAGGAGGTAATAACCGCCCAGCAGAATCAGGTCAAAATCGACCTTCCGTAAGCTGCGCCGTTTGTACAGCTGAAGCAATCCAATCCAGCCAAAGCCCGCACAAACAAAAATCGGCACAAGTCCCATCCAATCCGTAACCGCATAAAGCTGCATATGCACTCCGCTCAGTCTATGAATCCAGCCATTTAGAGTTGCAAGCCCGACCTTTGTTCCCATCGGCCCGATGGGCTGCACATCCACTGTCTGAATCACCATCGTCCAGAGGGCAAACATCCCAACCAGCATCCCACCGACCGTACACATTCGAATTCCTCGTTTTTTCACTTGCTGCCTCCTTTTTGTTTTTACAAAAAGGATAGCGGAATGCAGTGAAAAACGTAAGAGCCGCAGCGTCACACCCATGATACGATTCGTGTCACGCAAAAAGACAGGGACAATCGTCCCTGTCTTTTCATCTTCCCGCTCAATTTGGTCCAATGCCTTCACAGTATCCACTTGTCTCTTCGGTGTGTCAAACATCATGGTTCTCCTATTTTCAAATCGATTTCCGAAAACACCTCAGTCCCTCGATTCCCTATAATTCTTTTCTACCCAGCACTCGGCGCAGCGTTTCCGATCGCACATGCAGCCCTTCCAAACGAAGCGTTGTTTTCCCATTTCCAAAAGATCGTTTTCGATAAAAGGACGCAGTTTTTCTTCGTATGTCCGATGCACGATTTCCAGCAAAACATCTGTAGACTGCAATTGCCAGTCAAACTGGTGCTGCGGTTGAGCATAATTTTTCCAATCGAAAATCTCTGTTCCTCTCGTGTCTATCCGTTCAAAGTAACACCCAAATCCAACAGGCGAGGCAACCAGTGAATAAATGCTCACCTCAAAGTAATACAAATCGGAATACGAGGACTTATCCGCCCAAAACTGAAGCAGAATATTCTCGGACAAAGGCTTTCTCCACTGGTTCCCCTTCTTTCGAAACCCCAGAGGCTTCAAAACATTGGTAATTTGCTGAATAAACTGTTTTCTCCGCTCCTTCACCACAGCAAGCAGCATGTCCTTGTCCATATGCAGATATTCCGTATAAAGCCTGCCGATCACATCACGCGCTGCAGCTTCGTCATTTGCGGAGTGGATTTCCAGATAGTAACGGAGATTACAGTCCCCATCATCTCTTCCTCTTGTTTTAAAGAACTCCCAATCTGCCTCCGTCCAGAATATAGCCGTGGAGATTACGCCGTATACAACACCAACACCTGCAGAAAGGGCTTTCAGATTGATGATAAATGCAGTTTTGTCGGTAAGAATCTTCCAAAAATAAAACGATCTTTGAGATGCCTCTTCAAAACCGTGTTCAAGAAGCATTTCTCTGAATTGATGAATATCCCGCATCGCAGCATTCTCCTATCATTGTGGACAACTCTTCACTTTATTTCATGGGAAACCCCGTCAATGTTCAAAACATGCTCCGATTCCCAATTGATTTCCATATCCGCAAATTCGCCCCATTCGCCCAGATAGACCCGCTGAGGAGACTTCTGCAGCGCAAAGAAATAAAAATCCATACGGGAGGTTTCATCGTACACCATCACAAGGGTATCTCCGCCCAAAGCACCTTGATTGCTGTCAATCACCTCGGCACGGTACCTCCCCTCGGGAGAATATTCGGTACTGACAACGGTATTCCGGCCGATTTGACCAAAGACCAAAAGCATAAATGCCGCAAACCCAAAGGGCAGAATCAAAACCACAGATACAACCGCAGAGAGAATTTTCAACCATTTCACTTTGACCATTTTAAACAGAAGAACACCCGAAAGCACTGTGCACAGCCCGGCAGCAGCAAGCATAAGCAAGCTGCTTTCCCATAAGGCTATATACAAATTCACCGCCCACAGCGG
>JAFQPT010000038.1 GCA_017411665.1 Oscillospiraceae bacterium
CAGACGGTATCGCCGTCCTTGACTCCCATTGCTTCCAGCTTATCGAAAATGCCTGCTTCGCGCATCTTGCGGTCGAAGAACATGCGGCTTTCGTAGTCTTCAAAGTTGGTTGCTGCAACGATCTGATCAATCCATGCACCGTCAACGGTCCATACATCGTCATACTGACGGATAATGGTGTTTTCGGGGGTTGCTGCTTCTGCTTCGGGAGCAACATACTCGGATTCGTAGGTGATGACAGGGGGGAGTGTCTGCAGCTTTGCAGCCACAACCTGCATCAGTTCTTTGGTGCCTTCATGGATGACAGCACACATTTCATAAAAATCGTAACCCTGTGCTTCTACGTGAGCTTTCAGCTTGTTCAGCTGTTCGCGGTCATCGTCCAGCAGGTCGGTCTTGTTTGCAACAACGATCTGAGGCCGTTCTGCCAGCAGCTCGGAGTACTGGCTGAGCTCGGCGTTGATGGTATCGAAGTCTTCAATGGGGTCTCTGCCTTCAAAACCGGAGCAGTCGATGACGTGAACCAGCAGTCTGCAACGGTCAATGTGACGCAGGAAGTCGTGACCCAGACCTGCACCGTCACTTGCACCTTCGATAATACCGGGGATGTCAGCCATGACAAAGGAAACACCTTCGGTAACATATACAACACCCAGATTGGGGTAGAGGGTAGTGAAGTGATAGTTTGCAATCTTGGGATTAGCCTTAGTAACAACAGACAGCAGGGTGGACTTACCGACGTTGGGGAAGCCAACCAGACCGACATCTGCCAGCAGCTTCAGCTCCAGCACGATTTCACGTGCTTCGCCGGGCAGACCGGGTTTTGCGAAACGGGGGACCTGTCGGGTGGGAGTCGCGAAGCGCTTGTTGCCCCAGCCGCCTCTGCCGCCCTTAGCCACGACCCAGTCTTTGCCGTCGGACATGTCGTGCATCACAGCATTGGTTTCCTTGTCGCGAATGACAGTGCCTCTGGGTACGCGAATGACCAGAGGTTCACCGCTTTTGCCGGAGCAGCGCTTGCTGCTGCCATCCATGCCGTTTTGAGCAGTATATTTACGCTTGTAGCGGAAGTCCATCAAAGTGGACATGTTGTCGTCAACGGTGAAGACAACGTCGCCGCCTCTGCCGCCGTCACCGCCATCGGGACCGCCGGCTGCAATGTATCTCTGTCTGTGGAAGGATACTGCACCGTTGCCGCCGTTGCCGGCCTTGACGGTGATCGTAACCTTATCAACAAAAGAAGTGGCCATAGTTCCTCCTTGTTTAGAATTAGATAGTCAAAAAGAAACGAGCAGGTACACAAAAAGTACCTGCCCGCCGAAAAACAATTACTGAGTGATCTCGTAAACGGAGACCTTCTTGCGATCCTTACCCATACGTTCGAACTTGACAACACCGTCAACCTTTGCGTACAGAGTATCATCGCTGCCCTTGCCTACGTTAGTGCCGGGGTGGATCTTGGTGCCACGCTGTCTAACGAGGATGTTACCAGCCAGAACGTGCTGACCGTCGGCTTTCTTGGGACCAAGGCGCTTAGACTCGCTGTCGCGACCGTTCTTGGTAGAACCCATACCTTTCTTATGAGCCATGCTTTACACCTCCATGTGTATCGATGATAGTGGTAAACTTAATTTATAATTAAGCGTTGATGGTCTTGATTTCGACCTTGGTGTAGGGCTGTCTGTGGCCCTGGGTACGACGATAACCCTTCTTGGGCTTCATCTTGAAGACACGGATCTTCTTGCCCTTGCCGTTCTTAACAACGGTAGCGGTAACGGTTGCGCCTTCAACAACGGGAGCGCCGAACTTTGCGTTTTCGCCGTCGATAACTGCCAGAACCTGGTCGAAGTTTACTTCTGCGCCAGCTTCTACTTCCAGCTTTTCGATGTACAGTACATCGCCTTCAGCAACACGGTACTGCTTGCCACCGGTTACGATAATTGCATGCTTCATGGTACGTTTTTCTTCCTTTCTTGCAGGTCTCGCTCTCATAGGTGAACCTTGTTCTTCCTTAACCCATTCAATGCGGCCTTGATAGAATACCATAAGCACATGTATTTGTCAATGAAAATTTACCTAATAATTTATAAAATGTGACGAAAATTTAGGGTTTTCCGATGGATACGTCACCGCTTGTCAGGTGGGCTGTTTCCCCGTTTTCGTAGCGGACAACAAGAGATAAATCCGAGTCGATAAACAGGGCTGTGGCGGGTATGGTGCGGTCAAATTGAATGACGCTGATGGGTTTGCCGTCCAACAGGGAACGGCTGCGGTACTCATCAATAAATTCCCGTTTTTCTATATTTTCATACAGTTCAAAGAATGAATTTAAGACTTCCGCAATGATCAATCCACGTAAATCATAGTCTTTGCGGGTAAAAATGCTGCCTGCTTTATTTTTGATGTCAGCAGGGAAGCCATCTTCCGGGGGATATAGATTGATTCCGATACCGAGAACAGCATAATCAATAAATCCGTGAGCGAAGGATGCTTCGGTTAAAATGCCACATACCTTGCGGTCATCAATGTAGATATCGTTGACCCATTTGATGAAGGCGGTTTTTCCGGAAATCCGCTCGAGCACTTTTGCACAGGCAACTGCAGCACAGGTGGTAATCAGCAAAGAATCGGACGGGGAGAGAGTGGGGCGGAGAAGTACACTGAAATAAGCTCCTGTTTGATTCGGGGAGAAAAAGTTCCGTCCCATGCGGCCGCGTCCCGAAGTTTGAGTTTCCGCTGCGATAACAAGACCGTGAGGGGCGCCTTCCTGTCCGCGCTTTTTTATTAGAGTATTCGTGGAAGTGACTTCTTTGTATACTTCAACAATCAAATCATTTTTCGCCAAATGCTGATAAATTTCAGCGGATGTGAGATGCAATGCAGTCACTCCTTTCGATGATTGCAATAAAAAACGCCGCACCATACGGTACGGCGTGATTCATTCTGATTACAGCAGATTCAGGATCAGAGTCAGTACTACGAATACCAGAGACAGCCAAGGAGTAGCCTTAGACAGCTTGGAGTCCAGAGACTTTGCCTGACCGGAAGACATAAAGGTTTCAGCGCCGCCGGAAATTGCGCCGGACAGACCTGCGGACTTGCCGG
>JAFQPT010000362.1 GCA_017411665.1 Oscillospiraceae bacterium
AATGCCTGAATACCCAGTCTGTGCAGGGTAGGTGCACGGTTCAGCAGAACGGGATGTTCCTTGATGACGATATCCAGAGCGTCCCAAACTTCGGTCTTCTGCTTGTCTACCATCTTCTTAGCGGACTTGATGTTGTTTGCAACACCGTCTTCCACCAGCTTCTTCATAACGAAGGGACGGAACAGTTCGATTGCCATTTCCTTGGGAACACCGCACTGGAACAGCTTCATTTCAGGACCGACAACAATAACGGAACGGCCGGAGTAGTCAACACGCTTACCCAGCAGGTTCTGACGGAAGCGGCCCTGCTTGCCCTTCAGCATATCGGACAAGCTCTTCAGTGCACGAGAGTTTGCACCGGTAACAACCTTACCGCGGCGGCCGTTGTCGATCAAAGCGTCAACAGCTTCCTGCAGCATGCGCTTTTCATTGCGAACAATGATGTCGGGCGCATTCAGGTCAATCAGTCTCTTCAGACGGTTGTTTCTATTGATAACGCGACGATACAGATCGTTCAGGTCGGAGGTAGCAAATCTGCCGCCATCCAGCTGTACCATGGGACGCAGTTCGGGAGGAATAACAGGCAGAGCCTCGATGATCATCCATTCGGGCTTCTGGCCGGAAATGCGGAATGCTTCCACAACTTCCAGACGCTTCACGATCTTAGCCTTCTTCTGGCCGGATGCGTTTGCCAGTTCTTCTCTCAGCTGTACAGCCAGTGCTTCACAGTCGATCTGGCTGAGCAGTTCCTTGATGGCTTCCGCACCCATGCCGGCACGGAAGTCATTTTCGTACTTTTCTCTGTAGTCGCGGTATTCGCGTTCGCTCAGCAGCTGGCAGCGCTGCAGAGGAGTATCGCCGGGTTCGGTAACAATGTAAGAACCAAAGTACAGAACCTTTTCCAGAATACGAGGAGTCAGATCGAGGATTAGGCCCATTCTGGAGGGGATGCCCTTGAAATACCAGATGTGAGAGACGGGAGTTGCCAGGTCGATATGACCCATGCGTTCACGACGTACCTTAGCGCGGGTAACTTCTACACCGCAGCGGTCACAGACCTTGCCCTTAAAGCGAATCTTCTTGTACTTGCCGCAGTGGCATTCCCAGTCCTTGGTAGGCCCGAAAATACGTTCGCAGAACAGACCGTCGCGTTCAGGCTTAATGGTACGGTAGTTAATGGTTTCAGGCTTCTTGACTTCGCCAAAAGACCAGGATCTGATCATTTCAGGGGAAGACAGGCTGATCTGGATAGATTCAAACTGCTGATATGCCATAACTTACTCCTCCTCTCCTTCATAGCTCTGATCGTCATCTTCTTCGATGTCTTCAATGAAGTAGCCGCTTGCTTCGATTTCAGCGTCGTCAGCATAGGTTTCTTCCTTGAAGTTCTGAATCAGATCATCATCTTCTTCCTCATCCTTCAGTTCGATTTCGTTGCCGTCCTTATCCAGTACACGAACGTCCAGACACAGAGCCTGCAGTTCCTTAACCAGAACCTTGAAGGATTCGGGTACACCGGGTTCGGGGATATTGTTGCCCTTGACGATTGCTTCGTAGGTGCGTACACGACCGGTGACGTCGTCGGACTTCACAGTCAAGATTTCCTGCAGAGTGTAAGCAGCGCCGTAAGCTTCCAGAGCCCAAACTTCCATTTCGCCGAAACGCTGGCCGCCAAACTGAGCCTTGCCGCCCAGAGGCTGCTGAGTAACCAGAGAGTAGGGACCGGTGGAACGAGCATGAATCTTATCGTCAACCAGATGGTGCAGCTTCAGGAAGTAAACATAACCAACGGTAACGTCATTATCGAACTTTTCGCCGGTTCTGCCGTCATACAGCTCACTCTTGCCGTCTTCACGCAGACCAGCCTGCAGCAGAGTCTGACGGATGGTAGCTTCGTTCGCACCGTTGAAGGTGGGAGTTGCTACCTTCCAACCCAGCTCATGAGCTGCATAGCCCAGATGCACTTCCAGAACCTGACCGATGTTCATACGAGAAGGAACACCCAGGGGGTTCAGAACGATGTCCAGAGGAGTGCCGTCGGGCAGGTAAGGCATTTCTTCACGAGGCATTATACGGGATACAACACCCTTGTTGCCGTGACGACCTGCCATCTTGTCGCCAACAGAAATCTTACGCTTCTGTGCGATGTATACGCGGACAACTTCGTTGACACCGGGGCCCATTTCATCGCCGTTTTCACGGGTGAAGACCTTTACGTCAACAACGATGCCTGTTTCGCCGTGAGGAACCTTCAGAGAGGTATCACGAACTTCACGTGCCTTTTCACCGAAGATTGCGCGCAGCAGGCGTTCTTCGGGAGTCAGATCGGTTTCACCCTTGGGGGTAACCTTACCGACCAGAATATCACCGCTGCGAACTTCAGCACCGATGGAGATGATGCCGCGTTCGTCCAGATACTTCAGTGCGTCTTCGCCGACACCGGGAATATCACGGGTGATTTCTTCGGGTCCGAGCTTGGTGTCACGTGCATCACATTCGAATTCTTCAATGTGGATGGAGGTGAACACGTCGTCCATGACCATACGTTCGCTCAGCAGAACTGCGTCTTCGTAATTGTAGCCTTCCCAGGTCATAAAGCCGACCAGGATATTCTTACCCAGAGACAGTTCGCCATTGCAGGTGGACATACCGTCTGCAATTACGTCGCCCTTGTGTACGCGGTCGCCAACATTGACGATGGGACGCTGGTTGACACAGGTAGACTGGTTGGAGCGAACGAACTTAACCAGATTGTGGGTTACTTCACCTTCGTTGTCGTAACGAACGGTGATTTCGGTACCGGAAACGCGTTCTACGATACCGTCGCCCTTTGCCAGAACAACAACATTGGAGTCCACTGCACACTTGTGTTCGATACCGGTAGCAACGATAGGTGCTTCGGTAACCATCAGAGGAACTGCCTGACGCTGCATGTTCGCACCCATCAGAGCACGGTTTGCGTCGTCGTTTTCCAGGAAGGGAATCATTGCGGTTGCAATGGAGATCATCATGCGGGGAGAAACGTCCATAAAGTCAACCAGTTCACGGTCAACGGAAACGATTTCTTCTCTGCGGCGTGCGGTTACACGCTGATTCATCAGATAGCCGTTTTCATCGATGGGCTCGGAAGCCTGTGCAACGATGTAATCGTCTTCTACGTCAGCAGTCATGTAAACCAGTTCGTCGGTAACGCGGCAGGTGCCCTTTTCGACCTTGCGGTAGGGAGCTACCAGGAAGCCGTATTCGTTTACGCGAGCAAAGGATGCCAGATAGGAAATCAGACCGATGTTGGGACCTTCGGGAGTTTCAATGGGGCACATACGACCGTAGTGAGAGTAGTGAACGTCACGTACGTCGAAGGATGCTCTTTCACGAGACAAACCACCGGGGCCCAGAGCGGACAGACGGCGCTTGTGAGTCAGTTCAGACAGAGGGTTGGTCTGGTCCATGAACTGAGACAGAGGAGAGCTGCCGAAAAATTCCTTGATTGCAGCGGTTACGGGACGAATGTTGATCAGAGACTGAGGAGTGACTACGTCCATATCCTGCAGAGTCATACGTTCGCGGATGACGCGTTCCATACGGGTAAAGCCGATACGGAACTGGTTCTGCAGCAGTTCGCCGACGCTTCTTACGCGGCGGTTGCCCAGATGGTCGATGTCATCAGCTACACCGATGCCGCGAGCCAGACCGGACATGTAGTTGACGCATGCAAATACGTCGTCTACAACGATGTGCTTGGGAATCAGAATGTCGATATTGTCGCGGATTGCACGCTTGAGTGCATCGCCTTCGTACTGCTGAACCAGCTGACGCATAACGATTGCACGTACGCGTTCCTTAACGCCCAGCTTTGCCAGTTCTTCATCAGAGTAGTCAACGAACAGGCGGATATTTGCCATGCCGTTGGAGAATACGCGAGCCATGGTGCCGTCGTTCAGTTCCAAAACAGCTTCGTTTACACCCATAGCTTCCAGAGCTTCTGCTCTGTCGCGAGTCAGGATTTCACCCGCTTCTGCTACGATTTCACCGGTGAAGGGATCAGCCACGGGCATAGCCAGCTTATGGCCGGTCAGACGGCTGGAGATAGCCAGCTTCTTGTTGAACTTGTAGCGGCCGACATTGGACAGTTCGTAGCGGCGGCGGTCAAAGAACAGACCTTCCAGCAACGCTTCGGAGCTGTCAACGGTCGGGGGATCGCCGGGACGCAGCTTTCTGTAGATTTCCAGCAGCGCGTCTTCTCTGGTCTTGATGGTATCCTTTTCCAGAGTATTGACAATCAGTTCGTCATCCATGAACACTTCACGCAGCGCTTCATCGGTGGTAGCGCCCAGTTCGGTGCCGGGGATGCAGGACAGCCAGGTTTCATACTTTTCTTCGTTGTACTTGCCCATTGCCTTCAGCAGCAGGGTAACAGGCAGCTTACGGTTCTTGTCGATGCGAACATAGAAGATGTTGTTTGCATCGGTTTCAAATTCCAGCCATGCGCCGTGGTAAGGAATCAGAGTTGCACCGTAGGATGCGGTCTGAGTCTTGTCCACTCTCTTGTCGAAGTAAGCACCGGGGCTTCTTACGACCTGAGAAACGATTACACGTTCTGCGCCGTTGATGATAAAGGTACCGCTTTCGGTCATCAGGGGGAAATCGCCCATAAAGATTTCCTGTTCCTTCAGCTCGCCAGTTTCCTTGTTGTGCAGACGTACGTTGACCTTCAGAGGTGCAGCGTATGTGGCATCGCGTGCTTTGCATTCAGCTTCGCTGTACTTGGGCTTTTCGTCCATAGAATAGCCGACAAAGCTCAGTTCAAGATTACCGCTGTAGTCGGTAACGGAATCAACGTCCTGGAAAACTTCCTGCAGACCTTCTTCCAAGAACCACTTGTAAGAGTTCTTCTGAACTTCCAGCAAGCTGGGCATTTCCATGATTTCCTGTGTGCGGGCAAAAGACTTGCGCAGTGTCTTGCCGTAATACACATCATGAGGCATAGTCCTACACTCCTTTTATGGAATATTGCGAACACCCGGTAGGGTTGTTAGCTTTTAATAATTAGGGATTGCAATTTCTTGCAATCGTGGTAAAATACACATACAGTCCCCTCGGTATGAAGATATTGCTCCGAGGATATGTAGCGTTTCATTTTATCATTTTTGCACAATGTGTGTCAAGGGATTTTTTCACTTTTTTAGAAATTTTCGGCGGGATATTTGGTATCTCCGCTATTTTTTTATTTCTTTTTCACAAAGCGTCATTATTTGCTCCATATTTGAAAGGAGAATCTGCCTGTGAGTTTGATTTCCGTAGCAGGATTGTTCCTGATTTTTGCGTTGGCAATTCTTTTATTATCCAAAGAAGGGTTATTTCATTCTACAAGAAATATTGTCGTCAGTACTTCCCTGCTGGTAGCGGCATTGATGCTGCGGCTGTACTGGTTTGACTACAAAACGCTTGACTATATCGACTTTCTGCATCCCTGGGTCAATTATTTCCGCGAATACGGCGGCTTTGCAGCCTTGAAGCATTCCGTAGGCAATTACAATGTCCCCTACCTATATTTTCTTGCACTGTTTTCTTATTTTAAAGAAAGTGACTGGCTGTATTTGATTAAGCTGCTTTCCGTATTCTTCGAAGTCATTCTTGCTTACGCTTCCATGAAGCTGGTAAGTCTGTACTGCGACAGCGAAAACAGACAGCTTTTGGCTTTCTTTGGAGTTTTGTATTTACCCACTGTTTTGCTCAACGGCAGCGTCTGGGGACAGTGTGACGTCATTTTAGGCGCATTTTCCGTTCTGGCTTTGTATCTGGCTTTGGCCGACCGCCCCATCGCATCCATGGTCTGTTTCGCAGCCGCCTTCGCAGTAAAGCTGCAGGCCGTTTTCATTCTGCCTATTATTGCTGTTCTCTGGTATCGCGGTAAATTCAAGCTGTGGCACAGTCTCATTTTCCCCGCATCCTATATCGCCATTGTGATGCCTGCGGTATTGATGGGTCGTCCCTTCTGGGACACTGTCACTTTGTATCTCAATCAAACAGGCAGCATCGGCAGCGGACTGAACTATAATTCTTCTTCCGTGTTCGCCTTTTTCCCCAACGAAAGCAACGTCGAATTCTGGTCAACCGCCGGTGTTGTCATCGCATTTGCGTTTATGTTCGCCATTTTAATCTGGCTGTATCTGGAGCGGCACAACCTGAATTACAACATCATTCTTACAGCCGCCCTTCTGCTAAGCATCGGAATTCCCTTCCTGCTGCCTCATATGCATGACCGCTACTTCTTCATTGCAGACGTATTGGCATTGGCATTCGGCATTGTTTTCCCGAAGCTGTGCTTCATTCCGGTCTTTGTGCAATTCGCATCCCTATTGGGATACCACGCATATTTAAAAATGAGATACCTTATGCCCATGCGAAACGGCGCGATTGCGCTGATTATCGCTATGTCCGTTCTAATCGCATTCATCATTTATCACCTTCCTGCTATCGACCAGGAAAAAGTTCGAAAATAAAAAGGTGTGACCGTAGATGGTCACACCTTTTTTATTACTCGGATTTCATTTGATCGATTTCAATCTGACTGATTCGACACTGGCGATAAAACGCAAAATGAAATACAATCCCCTTCGCCATACTGGTAACCGTCAATGCCCACCAGATACCGTTGAGTCCCAGAGAACTTGCCCCAAGCACGAGCGCAAGCGGAATCCGCAACGCGGTAAATACAATGCTGATGGTACTGCACAGCTTTGTATTACCCAAACCGGAAATAGCACCGATTGCCATCAGCTCGACGCACATGAAAGGCTCACTGAAGCCAACAATAATAAAGTAGTCCACCATAACAGGGATTACATGCGCTTCGTGAAAGAAAATCGACGATAGCTGCACAGGCAGAAATACGAACAGCGCCGTAATCAGAAGCCCCCAAACACTCATCGCAAGGAAAGAGATTTGATAGCCTTTCTTTACACGCTCCATATCCCCTGCTCCGTAATTCTGCGCAGCAAACGCATTCATCGCCGCTGCAAAGCCATCTGCTGTATTCCAGGAAACGGATTCGATTTGGCCGCCTACACGCTGTGTGGCAATCGCCGCATCACCGAACGCCGAAACCATACGGGTCAGCACCATGGAAATGCCGCAGTACAGCATACTCTGCAGAGATGTGGGCAGACCGATGCTCACAATGCTTTTATAGACATGGGCATCCTGCAGTTTCCCCATAGGCATCGTCTGCAGAATATTGCAGCCGCGTTTACAGCGAAGCACCCCACGCACCAAAATGGCAGCTGTCACAAACTGTGCAAAGACGGTTGCAATCGCAGCCCCGATAATTTCCAATTTCGGAAACGGCCCTATCCCCAGAATCAAAATGGGGTCTAAAATCATATTCAGTATCAGGCCAATGAAGTTGGCTTTAAGAGGCGTTTTGGAATCCCCCTGCGCGGTATACAGTCCTGTCAGCGTATAACCCACAAACTGG
>JAFQPT010000363.1 GCA_017411665.1 Oscillospiraceae bacterium
TACTTTCTTGTTTTGTTGTCGCGTACCTCGGTAACCTCTTCGGTAGGATACTTTACCTCAAGTATCATGTGCTGCAGACCGCGGTTTTCCACCGTCTTAAGTATGCTGTCGGTTACCTTCTGCTCATAGCCGGAATAGGTATGAATGACGTACCATTTTGCAACACCTTCGGCAGTTACTTCTTCGGGTCTGTTATCCATGTCCATGAATGTTCTCCTTATGGTTCATCCGTTGTTTCTGGATCCGTTTCTTCGGGAGCATCGGTTCCCTCGGGAGCGTCTGTTACATCGGGATCATCCGTTACATCGGGAGCTTCCGTCGCATCGGGATCGGGAGTCGGAGTGGGCTTCGCGGTCGGAGCGGGAGTTGGCGTTACAACTGAGGGAATATTCTGTATCCCGATAATGCCATATTCAAACGCCATATCAAGCACGCCGATTATTATAGCAAACAGCGCTACAAATGCTAATACCGTTAAAGTATATGAAATGAGATCCTTGCGGGTCGGCCAGGAAAGTTTTTTTACTTCGCCAAAAACGCTCTTAAAATAAGCGCCAAGTCTCGAAAAAATATTGGGCTTTTTGTTCTGGTTTTTATCGCTACCCGATTGGGTTGTACCTTTTCCCTTTGTTTCTTTATCCATTGCTGCTTATCTCCATTACTTCGTTTCGTTGTGAATGGTGTGCTTACGGCAGAAACGGCAATACTTGTTGAACTTGAGCTTATCGGGGTCGTTCTTCTTATTCTTATAAGTATTGTAGTTTCTCTGCTTGCATTCGCTGCAGGCCAGTGTTATCTTTACTCTCATTTGGTACCTCCTGTATTTATGCTGCTCGGCTAAGGCTTTTGCTTAAACCTTGCGTACTCAAAATAAACCCCCGGATGGGGGCGCTAAATAAGCTTATCACAGCTAAAAGCTCATGTCAACGTTTTTTTAAAATATATCTGACTTTATCGCAGTAATCATACCATAAATTCACCTTAGATAGAACACAAAAGACTGCATTATGGAGTAACAAACGTATTTAACTTAGCATAATATGCTGTATCGGGATAGAAAATTCCTAAACCCGTGCGATTACTACCCAAGGAGGCTAAAACAATGAATAGAAGGTATCGCACCTGCAGGCGCTGTCAGGCTTCGCAAGCTGTTTCTCAAAACAGCGACAATATGGAAGCTACACGCGCTTGCTGCACCCAAAATACGGATATACCGCTGGTAGCGGCAGGCACCGTATCTGCATGTCAAAATTCCGATTCGCTTGCAAGCATTTATTTCCAGAGCCAGAATTATTGCAGCGGCTTTTGCCCCGAGCAGTCGCTTATGCAGGGAACTATGTTCCCGGAACTTGTGCGGATCTATAAATAGGAGGAAGCAATGGAATATACAAAATGTGAGCTTGAACTGGCTATTTCCGAGATTCAGTTTATATGCGTTGAGCTGAACCTCTATCTCAATACCCACCCCGATGATGAGGCGGCAAAGGATGACTATAACGCCTATTCCCTGCGGCTCGCCGAGCTTATAGACCTTTATGAAGCAAACTTCTCGCCGCTCCAAAACTTTGGACATTCCCCGGACGCCGTCGGCTGCTATGTATGCGCAAAATGGCCCTGGGAGCTGTAAGGAGGATACTATAATATGTGGATATATCAAAAAACTTTAGAGTTCCCTGTAAACATTTCAAGACCCAATGTGCGCATGGCAAAAGCGCTCTTTGCACAGTACGGCGGCCCTGATTCCGAGCTTGCCGCCGGTGTTCGATATCTTACCCAGCGCTTCAGCATGCCGGATAACCGCGTCAAAGCAACGCTTAATGATATAGGTACGGAAGAATTGGCACACGGATGTTATCAATGAGGAGGCGATGCCCTTAAACGTCTGCATTGTTTGAGTGGGAGTGACTTGCGGGGAGTTTCGGGTAAAGGACAAGTTCGAAGTCATCGGGAGAGCCACGCCATCGAGTGCTCTTTTCTCTGAGGTAGACCGCCTTTTCAAGGACACTTTTTAGCATATCGTTTTTTGCCTTAGCATCAGGCAAGATGTGATAGACCTCAAGCAGCCTCTCGACCTTAGGTATGATGTTCTTCTGATTCTCCTCGCGGTTGGTTTCGAGCACGATTTCCGCTTCGACGGCTTCAAGGCTATCACGGGCGGCTTGGGTGCGCTCGGCAATGGAACGAGACCGCTCAAGGAACTGATCTGTGGAGTAGACTCCTTGCTCCAAGAGGTCATGCACATTGTTAAGCTGCTTGTCCAGCGTGGCAAGCTCAGACCTGAGACGTTTCGCAGCATTTTTCTTACGTTTGAGTTGCGAGGCGGCGAGGGAGGTGGGTACGCCAGTTTCCCACTTGAGCCGGTAATTAGAGAGCCATTCTGCAAGACCAGCAAGAATACGCTCCTCGACGTAGTGCAGGTTGCAGGAGACGTTATCGCAGGAAGTGGCAGCGCACATGAGAATGTCCTTGGCGTGGTTTGAGCCAAAAGGACGGCGCGTCATATGGCGACCGCACTTGGCGCAGATGACGAGACCGGCGAGAGGATTCTTGACGGTGTTGCGCTCCCCAATTGGACGCGGCGGATTCTTACGCATTAACTCCTGAGCCGTATTGAAAGTCTCCTCGGAAATGATAGCTGGATGCAGGCCGTCGACAAGTATATATTTGTCGACAGAGGCGCGAGGTCGCTCGACAACGACGCAACCATCCACCATCTTCTTGACGGCGGGTCTCCAATTCCAGCGGATTTTGCCGATGTAGACGGGATTGATCAGGATATCCCGAATGGTGGCGGTTGACCAGCCGGCGCCGGTTCTCGTAGGAACGCGGAGAGCGTCCAGGCGACGGGCTATAAGCGAAACGCCAAGGCGCTTGTGTGAGTCGTCTGGCTGCACCTCACCCACGGTATAGAGGTCAAAGATGAGACGGACGACATCGGCCTCATCCGGTACTGGCTCAAGGGTGAAACCTTTGTCGCGCTCAATTTTTATACGGCGGTAGCCATAGGGGGCTTTATTGCCTACATACTTCCCTTCCTTAGCGGAGGAGAGACGCCCTCCTTGCAAACGACGGTTTATGGCTTTGTATTCGCGGCGGCTCATAAAGAGACCAAACTCAAAATACTCCTCATCAAACTCATTGTTTGGGACAAAAGTTTTAACCGGCGTGATTATGCTGGTGTCGGAGAACTTGAATGTCTGTGCAACAATGCCCTGATCGATCGTATCACCGCGAGCAAGGCGCTCCACTTCCATGACTAGAACGCCTTTCCACACGCCTTGTTCGACCTCCGAGAGGAGACGTTGCATTACGGGTCGAGCTGCAATTGTCTCACCGGATACGACCTCACGGTAGATTTCTGTCACGTTAAGCTGGAGGCGCTTTGCAAGCTCAAGCAAAGTTCTTTCGTGGCGAGCAAGAGTTTCCCCTTCTCCACGAGCCTCGGCTTCCGCATCGGTGCGAGATTTTCTGAGATAGAGACAGTAAGCCATAATCAATTACACCTCTATACTTAGTCATTTTGATTTTTCCAATTCACGTAAATTACCCTATCGACCGTTTTGATGATTCGTGGGATGCGCTTTTTTTCTCGCTGTTTGAAGCAATAGCCATATCTGCCTGCATTAGTTGGTCAAGCAGGACGGCAATGCCATTCTTAAGCTCAGATTGCATCGTCATCAAGTCGGACAGATATGTAGGATCGTGAATAGGCGAGCTTTGTTCTATTTTGTTCCTGATATCGGCGCGACCTTGTTGCAGCAGAGTCATTAGTTCGCTGTACAGAGCAAGACGCTCTACTCGTCGCAGTTTAATGTCGCGGCTCAAAATGAGATAAAAGTTATCAAAAGCAGAGGCAATGTAATGCTTCAGGTCATGAGACAGAGAATCATACATAGCGGCAAATTGTCGGGTATCGTTAACAAATACCACGTCATTGTGAGAGCGGATATCAGAGACACCGAGAAGGTAATCCACCGCAACACCGAAGTAAGCGGCGAGCAAGCAGAGCGTTGCATAGTCGGGCTCTTTTCCCTCTGTTTCATATCCGGATATTGTTGAGCGCGTTTTTTTTGCTACCTTAGCCAAGTCTGTCTGCGTCATACCGCGCTCCTTACGCAGGGCGATAAGCCTCGAAGAAAAAGAATTCATATGTGCACCGCCAAAAAAATTATAGCATAAATGCCCCTTTTAGTAAACGGATGCCCCAAAAAGCAGCATTATTGAAAAATTTTTTAAGAAATTTTCATAAATCACTTTACAAAGCCCCGAAAAGGGGCTATAATTAGAAATATAAAGCCCCAAAAGGGGGCAGAAAGGAGGAAAGCTGTGAGAATAAAACTACAAACTCTGCGAATAGCAAGAGGTTATTCGCAGGCAGCGTTCAGCGCAGCGGTTGGCATCTCCCGCAGTCACTACAGCCAGATTGAGACAGGAGAGAAAGACCCCTCGCTGAAAGTTGGCATCAGGATTAAACATACACTAGCTTACCCAGACGACGATATTTTTTTTAACGAAACTCGCCCCGTATCGCGTCGTTAATGTAAGAATGTTTCATGTGAAACACCCCTAATAGCAGCATTTGCTTAGCGCATCATCATTTTACTACGAAAGGAGGCACGAATAAATGGCGAGGCAGGTCACAAAAGCCTATCAAAACAGGTACTGTCGCGCACGTTTAGAGGCCGCAAAGTACAACGACCGTTTTGCATCGCGAGCGTCTGCGGCAGAGGAGATACCTGGTGTGACGGAAGACAGCTTAAAAAAATACGAGCTGGACATCACACGACCGCCGAACGACGTAATCGCGCTGATGGCGGACGCATACAACGCGCCGGAGCTGATTCTTTGGTATTGCTCTAATGAGTGCCCACTCGGCAAAAATTGTCGCGAAGTGCCGGAGATGCCTCCGGAGAGGACCTTCGTGAGGCTGACGAACACGCTGAACAAGCTGAACAATGCGATGAGAGAGCTTGCAGAGCTCATGGATGACGGTGCAGAGAAAGATCAAGACGCGACTAGAATACAGCGTTTACGTGGGGAATTCTTGGAAGCTCGACGAAGAATAGATGAAACCCTAGCGACGCTTGAGAAAATGCAACGACAGTATTTTGAATGATGCCAGGCACAGGCGACATAAACATACGGAAAGGAGGGGGAAACATGACCAACGACGTAAAGGAAATAGAAACACCCCACATTGTTAAGCAGTTTCATGTGGGGAACGCGCTAATTAAAATCGCGGACAATTACTGCCGCGAAAAAAATGCAGAGGACGTTGAAAAGAGCCTATGTGAAATAGCGCGTACAGCACAAGCGAATCTGATTGCGGCGGCGGTCAGGAATTGTGAACAAGGAAAACAGGATGGCCACAGCGGTGGTGGTGATGGAATCCCTGTGCATGGACGCCCACCCCGTATTGCAACATAGCCGTCCAGATAGTAGTGCAACCGAAAGAGAAAGAACAGGCCGAGCCAGTGGAGAGAACGGAGAGAAGATGATGAACATGAGAAGATACACCAGGAAGAAAGCAAAGCATCGTATGCAGAGGTGGCTCGCAATCTGCTGCATATTTGTTATTGAGATTGTTGCAGCTGCTGCATCTGGAGGAATCGCAGCACTGATTTTGATGCCGCTTGCTTATGAGGAACGTGGGTATTATGCATTTGGAGGCGAAATCGTAGCAGCCTTTGCGGTTACGGTGGTGGCATATTTCCTGATACACAAGAGAATATCTCGGACACTGCAAGCACAGAGAAAAAGAAGCAGCAATAGAGGATGCGATCAAACTGCTAGATCACAATACTTATCGCAGAAGTGGTAAATACGAAGCGTTTAAGTTTGAACATTAAGAGTCACTATGAGGAAAAAAAGAATTGCCCACACCGAAGCGTAAGGCAACTCAAAAACCCAACCTCATTATAGCATGGCTCAATCTGAAATGCAATAAGGAGGATAACAACAAATGACAAACAAATTACAAAAAACTGCGCAGGATGCGCTTGTAATCACACAACAGTACCCCATGGAGAAGTACAACTTGCTCGTGCCGATGCAGACCGTGGCGGAAATCGCGGAAATCCACAAGCCAGTGCTGAATGTAGTAAGCATCAGCACCAACCCCGACGACAAAGAAATCTACGTACAAGAGAAATCGAGGGATGCATGGACGGATAAAAACGGCAGATCCCACCCCGGAAGCCCAGCCAAATACGCCCTTACAAAAAAAGGTCTCACGAAGCTGATGCGGGCGGCGGGCATTAAGATTTTAAGCAGCAGACCGGTGGTTCCATCCACGTGCCAAAAGTGTGCGGCAACAAACGCCAGCATTGGAGGACCCGTCAAGTGTGGGATCTGTCCGAACAAGGATGTGAAACACGAGGTACGCATCAGCGTACCCCAGCTGACCGGCGAGAATATCGAAATTGTGGCTCACAAGGAAATCATCGTGGACGACGTAGTGGTGGGTATGACAGACGCGCAGCGAGTGGAGTTTCTCAAGTTCCGCAGCGAGATGTGCGAGAGCAAAGCCCTAAACCGAGCCCTTCGGACGGCCATGCAAATCAAGGGCACCTACTCCATTGAGGAGTTCAAAAAACCCTTTGTGGTAGCGTACCTCGTGCCCAACCTCGACAATCCGATTGTGCGAGAGGAGGCGGTCAAGAGCCTATTCGCCGCAGCGCATGAGCTCTATGGAACAACGCAGAGTGCGAGCGAGGCACGGCGCACCGTTTACGTCGACGACGATATGCAGGACGATGAACGCGGTGCATATGAGGCTCACGCTACACCGATGCAGACGGCACAGCCTGTCGGTGGATATCAAGCGGATCTGGAACAGCAACCTCAGAATGGAGAGATCGACCCAAACACCTGCGTTAAATGCTGCAAGACCCTCAGCGGAGGCGTATCGAGATTCAGCATCAACAACTATGGCATCCCTCTTTGCATGGAGTGCCAAAAGGCATACAGTGCGGAATAACAGGAGGAATGGACAATGCGCATATTGCACACAGGCGATTGGCACATCGGCAACTACAACGGGCCGGAGACCAACGGAGAAAACGCGAGATTTTTAGACATCTGCAAGTGCCTCGACGCACTCACGCAGCAGGCTCAACAGGAAAAGCCTGATTTCATCATCGTCGCGGGTGACGTTTTCCATCAGGCTCGCGTTTGGAGCGACAGAGGACTCCGCGAAAGCCAGACGGCGATCCACTACGTTCGAATGCTCGAAAAGGTCGCACCAGTCATTATCGTGCGCGGCACCCCGAACCATGACAGCGAACAGCAGTTCAAGATGCTCGAAACCGCGTTCAGCGGAGACGACAGCGTACATATCTTCTCGGAGCCCGGTGTGCTGACCGTTTACGGCTACCACGGGCAGAAGATTGACGTAGCAGCCCTGCCCGGCTTCGACAGAGGCTTTTACAGGGCAAAGCACCCCGGCCTTGACAAAGAGGAGGAAAATGCGGTATTCACGCAAGCACTTGAGCAAATCATCATCGGCATGAAAGCCCAGTGTAGTGGCGAACACCCCGCCGTGCTGGTGGGACACTACACCATCCCCGGCTGCAACACTGAGAGCGGTCAGACGCAGTTCTTCGCACAGTTCGAGCCGGTGGTAGACCCGGCGACACTGGCGGCAGCGGACTTTGACCTCACATGCTTCGGACACATCCACAGACCGCAAATGCTGGACGGTTGCAACAATGCGTTCTACTGCGGAGCCATCAGCGCACTCAACTTCAACGATGAGGGGCAGGAACGCGGCTTCTACATCCACGAACTCGGTGACGGCGTAGTAAGCAAGCAGTTCTATCCCCTGCCTACGCGAGAGTTCAAGACCATCCGTCTCGAAGACGAAGACGTAGCAGCCATCAACGCTGGAGAGGATATGACGTGGCTGACGGATGTGGAGGGCAAAATCGTGCGAATCCTCTACAACTGTACTGATGAGCACAACAAAGCCCTGAACAAGACAATACTGGAAAGCAAGCTCTATGAGCTCGGAGCATTTTGGGTACAGGAAATCACCCCGGAGAAAATAACTGTCACCGTCAACAAGGGCGCACTGAACGACGATGACACGCCGGAGGACAACTTGCGGACATATCTTGCGGAGCGCGAGGTGAAAGATGTGGATGCGGGCAGGATCGTCGAAAGAGCCCGCCCCATCATCGCAGAGGCGACGGAAGCGAATATGACGCGCAGCACGACCGGTGCATTCGTTCCCGTCGAAATCGCAGTCAAGAACTACCGCAATTACCGCGAGGAGACATTTAACTTCGAACCCATCCGTTTCTGCACCATCAACGGCAAGAATGGAGCAGGGAAAAGCAGCTTATTCATGGATGCGATGTGTGACTGCCTTTTCGAAGAGACCCGCGAGGGCGACATCGCTGGATGGATTAGCAACAACCCCGATGCCCGGAGTGGCAGCATCAAGCTCACGTTCCGCCTCGGAGAGAATCTTTACCGCGTTACCCGTACCCGCATGAAAAGCGGCAAGGCGACGCTAAACCTCGCAGAACAGGTCGACGGTGAATGGGTAGACCGCAGCGCTGAGAAGATGCGTGACACACAAGCGGAAATCCTAAATGCGATTGGCATGGATAGCCTGACGCTCAAGGCGACCGCGCTCATCATGCAAGACCAATACGGGCTGTTCCTGACAGCGGACAAGGAAGCCCGAATGACAATCCTCGGCAATATCCTCGGTCTTGGCGCATATGGCGACATGGAATCTATCGCGGCACGCCGCCTGACGGAGACCAACCGAGGAATCCGCAACGTGCATGAAAAGGCAGCGGACATCTTTGCGGCACTGCCTGACGACGCAGCATTGGATGAAGCGGAACATCAGGCATCAGCGGAAATCGAACGCCTGACCACAGAAAGTAATGCGACAAGAGCGAAAACGGACGCAATGCGGCTCTCGCTTTCGGTAATGGAAGAAGCGGCAAAACGCGTCGTGAAGCTCAACAGCCAAATCACTGCACTCGGCGCAAAGAGGGCGACAGCGGAGGCGAGCATGACCGTGCAGCGCGGCATCATTATGAGCGCAGATGCAATCCTCGCAGAGGCAGACATCATCGCCACAGGGCTCAAAGAATACCGCAAGAACCTTGAGCGTGAGAAAGATCTTCTCGCGGCAAAGGGTAAATACGACAGTCTGACGCGACAGATTGATACCCTCAAGGCAAACCGCATCATGGAAGAAATGGCAGCGGAGGAACTGCACAAAAAGAAGCAGGCAATGCGTCTTGCGAAGCTGTTCCCCGCGCAGCAGGCAGTCGAAGCTGAGGCGGAGCTCACAAAGGCTCATGAAAAGTACGTCGCCACAAAAGAAATCGCGGACAGGCTTGCGGCACGCCGGACGGAATACACCGACGCGCAGCGCAGAGTGGAAGCAGCCCGCGCACACCTCGACGGCCTGTCCCGCCGGGCAAAGCTGCTCGAAGAAAACGAATGCCCTCATGCGGCAGAGGTGCGCTGCTCGTTCCTGCGTGACGCACTAGAAGCGAAAGTGGATATCAAGGCGGCTGAGGCTGCGCTAACAGAGGCGTTGACATCCGTCCCGACAGATTATACCCCCGAACAGGAAAAAGCCACTCTTGCCATCCTGAGAGACCTTGAACTCGACGAACGCAAGTACAGCGAGCTCGCCGTAGTCAAGACGGAGCTGGCGGCGGCAGAGGAACGCATCGCAGACCTCGACCGACAGGCGGAGGAACGCCGGACAAAGGCGGCGGAAATGTCGGTGGAAATCGCGCAGCTTGAGA
>JAFQPT010000364.1 GCA_017411665.1 Oscillospiraceae bacterium
CCATTAAACTCCATATATGCAATGATTATCAGTGCAAACGGCGTCATGAACAGAGTTTCCATGAAGAGGGAAGCGTGAGCAGAGATAACCAGTTTTTTCTTGACAGCCCCGTAAGCACAGAAAGAAAGGGATATAATCAATGCGATGATTGGTATGGTATGGGTAACCGCAATCAAATAAACCACGCCGGCAAATGCCAGACAGAAGGTGAACTTTTCGGCTGCGCTCATGGTTTCCTTGAACAGCAAAAGTCCGACCAACGCAACAAGAATGGGTTCAATGAAATATCCCAAACTGGAGTCCAATACATGACCGTTGGTAACGGCGTAAATATACATGCCCCAGTTGATGGTGACGAGAATACCGGAAACAAAGCAGGTGAACATCTGCTGTTTGTTGTGGAAAATGTCTTTGATTTCTCCCCAGCTGCCTGTAACGGAGAGATACCCTGCCATGAGTACCATAGACCATGCGATACGCTGTGCCAGAATGTAAAATGCATTTACATCATCCAGTAAGCTCCAGAACAATGTGAGAAAACCCCAGATGATATAAGAAATAAAAACGATGAGTGATCCTTTTGAGACAGTTTGATTCATAAACAGACTTCCTCTTGAAATGATGGTATCAGTTTAACAAAAAAGCATGAAAAATGGTAGATGCAAAATAAAAAACAGGATGCTCTCAGGTGAGCATCCTGTTTTTATTTCATCAAATCTGCGATTGTGATTCCGTCGAAATATTCGTTGGTCATTTGATTGAATTTACTCCACATTTCTATGGTACGGCAGCTGTCGATTCTTTGGCAGGGCTCGGCATTGCATTCCAGACAGGAAACAGGAGCCAAATCACCTTCCGTTAATCGAAGAATTTCACCGACAGTATATTCCGCAGGCGAGCGGGTCAGCTTATATCCGCCGCCTTTGCCGTGGACACCTTCAATCAGATTATTTTTGGACAGAGCGGGAACAATTCGTTCCAGATATTTTAAAGACAGCTGCTGACGTTCCGCAACATCTTTCATGGGGATATAGCTGTCATTTGAATGTTCGGCGAGATCAATCATCACACGCAGAGCGTATCGTCCTTTTGTGGAAACTATCATGGGGAACACCTACCTTGAGCACAGTATACCACATACCATATCAGATTACGAATGTTATTTCTTCATTTAATGCATATGGCAGTGATCGCAGCTGTCACAGCAGGGGAAGATACTGTGGTCATAGTCGATGCCGTTTCTATCATAGTAATCCTTGACTGCTAGCTTGATGGCTTCTTCTGCCAGTACCGAGCAGTGAATTTTATGAACAGGTAGTCCGTCCAGCGCCTCGGTGACTGCTTTGTTGGTCAGCTGCAGGGCATCGGACAGAGGCTTGCCCTTAATCAGCTCAGTTGCCATGGAACTGGAGGCAATGGCACTGCCACAGCCAAAGGTTTCAAATGACACGTCTTTGATCATATCGTCTTCAATTTTCAGATAAATCTTCATAATGTCGCCGCATTTTGCGTTGCCGACTTCACCGATGCCGTTTGCATCTTCCAATACACCCACATTGCGGGGGTTGCGGAAATGGTCCATTACTTTTGCACTATATAATGCCATATTGTCACCTCATTTGATAATAAATTCTTGTTTGCCGTTCATCAAATCGCGCCAGACAGGGGAGATGCTTCTCAAGTAGGATACAACGTCCTTGACTGCTTCGATGATGTATTCAATTTCTTCTTCCGTATTTTCGTGAGACAGAGACAGTCTCAAGGAACCATGTGCGATTTCATGGGGTCTGCCGATTGCCAACAGTACGTGGCTGGGATCCAGAGAACCCGAGGTACATGCAGAACCGGAGGAGGCATATACACCTTTGTCATCCAGCAACAGGAGAAGGGATTCGCCTTCGATTCCTTCAAAGCAGAAGCTGACATTTCCGGGGAGTCTGTTAACAGGGTCACCGTTGAGAATGGAGTGAGGAATTTCACTTAGTCCTGTAATCAGCTTGTCGCGAAGACCTCGGACGTGGTTCATATGATGCTCCATGTTTTCAACAGCTTCTTCCAGTGCTGCTGCCATGCCCATAATTGCGGGGATGTTTTCGGTACCCGCTCGCTTGCCCCGCTCCTGTGCGCCGCCTTCTATGATGTTGGTCAGCAGAATACCGCGTCTGGCATACAGAACACCGACACCCTTGGGGCCGTGGAACTTGTGGGCGGAGAGAGACAGCATATCAATATTCTGCTCTTTCACATCAATATGCAAATGACCTGCTGCCTGCACCGCATCGGTATGGAACCAAACGCCTTTTTCACGACAGATTCTTCCAATTTCGGGGATGGGCTGCACAGAGCCGATCTCGTTGTTTGCGTACATGATGGTTACAAGGCAGGTATCGGGACGAATGGCTTCTGCAACCTGCGCAGGGGTTATGATTCCGTTTTCATGAACATCCAGAAGGGTAATTTCGAAACCTTCTTTTTTAAGCTTATCCAAAGTGTGCAGAACAGCGTGATGCTCAAACGCAGTGGAAATAATATGCTTCTTGCCTTTACGCTGCCCCATACGAGCTGCGGAGATAATCGCTTGATTGTCGGCTTCGCTGCCGCCGGAGGTGAAGGTGATTTCACGGGGCTCGCAGTTTAGCAAACCTGCAATACGTTCTCGTGCGTTCTGAAGGGCGTCGTTCGCCATCTGTCCGGGAGAGTGAAGGCTGGAGGGATTGCCGTATATTTCATTCATATAAGGAAGCATTTCATGGATTGCAGTGCTGCTCATTTTTGTGGTAGCTGCGTTATCAACATAGATTCTCATGGATTTCTCCTTTCTTATTACCTACTTGTTTTGTTGGTTTAATTATATAATAATATACCTACTAAGTCAATAGGTAATAAGAATAAATATTATTAAGAAAAATCCCCTGACAATTCTGTCAGGGGATTGGATTATAAGCCGAGAATCTGTTTTGTTTGATAGTCAATGGTGCCGCCGTAGTATTTGTCCAGAACCTTGTCAAATACGGAAGGGCCGTTGGATGCAAACTTGAACAGAGTCATGCTGGATTTTAGTTTTAAATCATCGGGAAAGCCGAATACCTGCGTCGCATTGTTGGTGGGCAAATCCAGCAGGGCAGAGGAAATTTCGATGAGGTTACCGCCCAGATAGGGGTCATTTAAGAACGCGATTGCTTCATCGAGGCTCCTGATGGAATAGAACTGCGCAGTGGAGCTGAAGCCCAGACCTTTGATTTGGGGAAAAATGTACCACATCCAATGGG
>JAFQPT010000365.1 GCA_017411665.1 Oscillospiraceae bacterium
AGTTGAATACGAAGAAAAGCCCGGTGCACTGTGGCACATCCGCTACCCCATCAAGGACAGCGATGAGTTCATCACCGTTGCAACCTCTCGTCCCGAAACCATGCTGGGCGACTCCGGTGTTGCTGTCAACCCCGAAGACGAACGCTTTGCACATCTGATCGGCAAGACCGCAGTCCTGCCTCTGGTTGGCAGAGAAATTCCCATCGTTGCAGACGAATACGTAGAACTGGGCTTCGGCACCGGTGCGGTTAAGATGACCCCCTGCCACGACCCCAACGACTTTGAAGTCGGTCTGCGTCACAATCTGGAACAGATTCTGATCTTTGACGGCGAAGCAAAGATCATCAACGGCGGCAAGTACAACGGTATGGACCGCTATGAAGCACGTAAGGCAATCGTAGCCGATCTGGAAGCAGAAGGCTATCTGGTCAAAATCGAACAGCACGGCCACAATGTCGGCACCTGCTACCGCTGCCACAACGACGTTGAGCCTCTGGCATCCGACCAGTGGTTTGTCAGAATGGAACCTCTGGCCAAGGAAGCAATCCGCGTTGTGGAAGAAGGCGAAGTCAAGTTCGTTCCCGACCGCTTCAGCAAGACCTACTTGAACTGGATGCACAACGTTCGCGACTGGTGTATCTCCCGTCAGCTGTGGTGGGGCCACCAGATTCCCGCATGGTACTGCGCAGACTGCGGCCACACTACTGTTTCCCGCGAAGATGCTACCGTATGTGAAAAGTGCGGCAGCGCACACATCGAACGCGACCCCGACGTTCTGGATACCTGGTTCTCCAGCGCACTGTGGCCCTTCTCCACTCTGGGCTGGCCCGAAGACACCAAGGAACTGGATTACTTCTATCCCACCGATGTTCTGGTCACCGGCTACGACATCATCTTCTTCTGGGTTGCTCGTATGATCTTCTCCGGCTGTGAACAGATGGGCAAGTTCCCCTTCCACACCGTATTCATCCACGGCATTATCCGTGACAGCCAGGGCCGCAAGATGAGTAAGTCCCTGGGCAACGGCGTTGACCCCATTGAAGTTATCAATGAATTCGGCGCTGACGCTCTGCGCTTTAACATCATCACCGGCAACTCTCCCGGCAACGACATGCGTTACTTCCCCGAACGCTGCGAAGCAATGCGCAACTTTGCAAACAAGCTGTGGAACGCTTCCCGCTTCGTCATGATGAACCTGAGCATCGAAAAGAACGAACTGCCCGAAACTCTGGCTCTGGAAGATAAGTGGATTCTCAGCAAGTTCAACCGTCTGGCTAAGGAAGTTTGCGACAACATCGACTCCTATGAACTGGGCGTTGCTGCTTCCAAGATCTATGACTTCATCTGGGACGACTTCTGCGACTGGTACATCGAACTGACCAAGACCAGACTGTATGGCGATGACGAAGCAGCTAAGATTGGCGCACAGAAGGTACTGCTGTACGTTCTGACCGAAGTGCTGAAGATTCTGCACCCCTTCATGCCTTACATCACCGAAGAAATCTTCCAGGCTCTGCCTCACGACGGCGAAGTCATCATGATTCAGAACTACCCCAACTTCAAGGAAGAACTGAACTTCACCGCAGAAGAAGCAAACATGGAAATGGTGATGGATGCCATCAAGGCAATCCGCAGCCGCCGCGCAGAAATGAATGTACCTCCCTCCAAGAAGGCACACGTTATTGTTGTTACCGACAAAGCAGAAACCTTCAATGCAGGCGTACCCTTCATCATCAAGCAGGCGTATGCTTCCTCCGTTGAAATCGTATCCGAAGTTCCCGCAAACATCGACGGCATGGTAAACGTAGTTACCAACGAATGCAAGATGTACATGCCCATGGCTGAACTGGTTGATATTGCAAAGGAAAAGGAACGTATCAACAAGGAACTGGATAAGGCACGCAAGGAAGTAGAAGGTCAGACCAAGAAGCTGCAGAACGAAAAGTTCCTGTCCAAGGCTCCCGAAGCAGTCCTGCAGAAGGAACGTGACCGTCTGGCTCGCGCAGAAGCTCTGATTGCAAATCTGGAAGAATCTCTCAAAAAGCTGGGCTAAGGCCTTCGATTGATCTCCCTTATGGAAGCTTTTTTCAAAGGGACCTGCATTTTGACAAGATTTGCAGCATAAAGATAATAAGATGGACTCGAATACCGCAAACGGTGTTCGGGTCCATTTTTGATGAAACGTAACACCCGAACCCAATGTGGCTTGGGTGTTTTTTCTTTGGAGGATGTATGAAACTTGCAAAACGCTATGACAACGGAAAATTGACGATTTATCTCTACGGGGAGCTAGATCACCACGCGGCACGGGGAACAATGAAGGTCATCGCTGACATGATGTCCTATGACCTGCCCAAGCAGACGGTGCTGGATTTCAGCGGCTTGACGTTTATGGACAGCTCGGGGATTGCGCTGCTGCTCAAGACCTACCGTTTGGCAAAAGCCCATGACGGAACTGTCTGGGTAGAGCATCCCAACCGACAGGTGCTTCGCGTATTGGAGGCATCGGGTGTTGAACGATTTGTGCCCATTGCGCAGGAAACAGGAAAGGAGTGAACGTATGAATTCTGCCAATTACATAAAGCTGGAATTTCCCGGCAAAAGCATCAATGAAGGGTATGCCCGCAGTGCCATTGCAGCCTTTGCGGCGCAGCTGGACCCCACTTTGGAAGAACTGGGGGATATCCGCACCGCAGTGTCCGAAGCGGTGACCAACGCGATTGTCCACGCATACCCAGATACCATCGGTACCATCTGGATGAAGGCGCGGATTCTGGACGGGGACAAGCTGGAAATCGTGATTCGTGACAAGGGGCGGGGAATTGAAAATCTGCAGCAGGCCATGGAGCCCTTGTTTACCACAGGCGGCGAAG
>JAFQPT010000366.1 GCA_017411665.1 Oscillospiraceae bacterium
GGTCGGTCGGGATAACTACGCCCTTTTTTGTGTAAGCCTTAATAATGGAATAAAAGACAGGCGCATTATGCTCATGGAGATACCATGGGTATAATGCGCCTGTTCGCGCATAATAGAGAAGTGCGATGAAGGACATAGACGAGACAGAGAGGTAAGAAGATGAAGAATACAAAAGATTTGTTTGAGGTGCTTTGTGAGAAAGCCGGATGTGAATATATGTCCGATATGAAGTTTAAATTGCACAGGGAAGAAGTCTGCAAAGCGGCATCTGGGCTGAAAAAAGAGGATTTCAAATTAGAGCAATGGACGGAACTCGTGTCTTATTATTTGGGGGAGCCTGTTGTTTTTTCTACCTACGATGATGTGGAAGCATTCTTTCAGGATAAATAGCAGTTTATCATGCACAGCATTTAATAGCGTTTTTTGTGCCCGATAAGATAGAGAGGCTGCCCGACGGGGCAGCCTCTTGTTGTATTGTTCTTTTTATTGGTCCATGGACTCCCACCCATTGAAATAGGACACATTCATCAGAGCCAGCAGTTCATCGGAGCAGGACAGACCGGCAGGCAACGTTTTCTCGGAAAGAACAGCATCAAGTTCACAGTAGGGGCACAGAGCGGTTTTTGAACCATGTGACTCCGGAATGAACCGCACCACCTCATGTCCCTGAAACCGCCGTTTACAGGCGAAGCAGCCGCAGTTTGTATCCTTATGGATGTGCGGCGCATTGCCGGCGGCAGATGCGTAGATGGAGTCAAGGTCAACAGAATGTCCCAGACTCTGCTCCAGGGAAGTCTTTGCGTCCTGCAGCAGGTTTGAGATTTCGCAGCCATCTGCTGTAAAGCAGAGAATCAAGCCATTGCCAACGGGACGGGAGCGGGAGGTGAAGTGGTCGGTTATCAGCAGCCCGCCGTGGGCACGCTGGATATGAAACTCCTCTTGTTCAGGCTCCAGATAGATAACAACAGTCTGCTCCATCCCTTCGATAGCGCGGGCGGCGTCAGGGTGATTCTTGATATATTCAGCAAGCACATCGGCTCTTGCCAGCAATTCAGCACCAGTGTCATCGAGCAGCGGGAAGCGGAGGACAGGGGACTGGTTAGGGAGGTCGAGGACGACCGAGGCGCTGGAGCCGGTCTTCTTGAGATTGGCATTCATAGGGGCAACCCTCCTTTATGGCTCCATTGTAGCCCGAGACTGAAAATAAGTCAAACTGGCATATAACTTGTTTGCAAAAGTAGAACCAACCAATGAGTTTTAATAATCAGAATGGGGGGCGGAGTTTGTATCCTTGTCATTTTGAGGAGTGCCGTATATAATCAATTTAGAAGGAAGGTGCTTTCTTGACATATTCAATATCTATATATGCCTTTGAGGGGCAGTTAGTATATACAGCAGCCATGGATATGTATTTTGATAAATACAAAGGTGTTGGACCTGGATATTACAGCGAACCGATTTTAGTCTCGTCCTTGAAATGTTCGGTAGAAGATATAGAGGCTGCAATCTGTCAGTGTATCAATGTGCTCCAGGACCATCAAGATGTTATTTTTAGGACAATTCCGAAAACAGTATTATGCAGATGGAAAAACGTCTTTTCCAAAACTTCAAGTTGTTTGGAATTACTGCGTCCAAGTCGCAAATCACGAAACAATCGACAGAGATACTTATACGACGAAAAAGAGATAGTTTTACCCTTTGTAAGTGCAAGGCAAAAGGCCGACATATGATGGTGGAAAAAGAGGTTTCTCTTTCTGCCGAAGTCCCTATGTCGGAAGTTGCCCGGTGCGTATTAGAATTGTTTACTGCTTAATAGGGCATAGGCGGGAGCATGGTTGCAGATGTTCCCGCCTTCGCCATGCTCATTTCTGCTGTCAATCGACTTGCCGAGCCGGTTTTTAGTCGGCGGGAGGGAGAATTTCCGAGTTGATTGCCGTAGTAGGGAAGCGGTTGATTTCTGTGGGACCATCCTTTTTTGTGGAGATAAGATTTCCCTCCAGGTCATAGACCCTTGTGACGATGGTCTCATAAACGATGGTCCAGCCATCTTCCTGCTTCGTCTCTGTGTAGGTGTTGGTCTCCTGATACCCGGTCTTTTCCTCGCCGCCGTCGCCGGCCACAATGTAAATATCACCTGTTCCACCTCCGGAAGGCTCAACAGATACACCAGGTATCCTGCCGCTGTTTTGTCCTGTGTCAGACGGAGCATCGCACTCCACCCACGCATAGGTGCCATCCTCACGCAGTACACGTTCCTTGTAGCCAATCAGAACGCCGTGCTCATTGTAAATGGCGTAGATATTCCCGCTGACCCGGATGAAGTTAGGCGGGATTTCGTCAGCGGCGGGCTGCTCCTCGGGAAGGGGATTGCCCTCGGCATCCACCTCAGTAAAGAAGAAGGTGTCGTCTGCGTTTCGGGTATAGCGGTAGTAACGCACGGTACCATCGTCGTCGGTGGTCATGTAGACGTTCTCCAGACCCTCGACGGAAACAAAATCCTGCGGGATATTGGGGTCAACATCCTGCCAAAGCCAGGAGCCGTCTTCCTGCCGGATACGCTGGCGATACCTTACGATATTACCGTCGTCATCTACCACCATATAGAGTTCGTCACCGTTGAGGACGGGGATGTAGTTATCCGGAATCTCTGGGTCAAGCACCCACTCGTCATCCGGTGTAGGCAATGTTCCTTCCGGCAGGACCTCCCACCATGGGCTTTCTTCCGACAGACCATTCGCGTACGGGTCATTGGCGTCCATAGGTGTCTTCAATTTCGCAGTCCAGACACCAATGAACACCACGACCAAAAGGGAGAGTATGATAATGATTTTTTTCAAACCGACAGCCTCCTGTCATATTTTATGGAGTATGTCAGAAGGAAGCAGAGAGGCTGGAATGAGCCGATTTTACAGGCATTTGCGCCTTTGCCAAGTCTGCTTGCGCCAATGCCATGCAGACTTGGTGGACTTATTTTGCCGGAAGTGATAGGATAACAGCACAGAACAACGGCATTGGAGGAAGCCCCTATGACATTTGGAGAGAAGCTGCAGAAGAAACGAAAAGAGAAGGGATGGACGCAGGAGCAGCTGGCGGCGCAAATCGGCGTTTCCAGACAGGCCCTTTCCAACTGGGAGTTGGATACCGCTGTCCCGGATACAAAGAACGTACTTCAGCTGAGTAAGCTGTTTGGCGTGACTACGGACTATCTGCTCAATGACGACTATGAGAGCGATGACGACCTGCCCGCTGTCCATGCCAGCAATGAGCGCATCAGCAGTATGTACCGGAATAAGGCGCGGGTCATCATCGGCGTCTGTATCGCGGGTGTGGCGGCGCTCGGGCTTCTTATCATCGGTATCCTCAGCTCTGTGTTTCCGGCAGTCCATATCGAGGCGCCTGTTGGCGCGAATTGGGTGAGAGCGACTGACGGACTGTGGGGTTTCTTAAAAGTCAACAACCTGGAGTGGCTGTTCATTCTCTGCATCTTTGTATTGATTGCGGGCCTTATCGTCATTTGGTACCCGGCTGTGCGGAACATCGGCCGCAAGGTCAGGAGGAAAAAGAAAGACAAAAGCGAAGAATAAAAGAAGGCGGGGCATCGTGCAGATGCCCCGCCTTCCTGCTGTTTGGATTAGATGCCCAGGCTCTCCACCCAGTTGATGAGGGAGGTCCTGTCCAGTTTCCCATTGAGCAGCTTGCACTCCTTGATGACCGCGGTGTCCGGCAGACTTACCTTCAGCTCATTGACTGTGTTGCCAAAACCGCTGCCGCCGGATGTGGCGAACAGGACAATGGTCTTTCCGGAGAAATCATGGGACTCCAGGAACGTGTTGATAATCGTGGGCGCCACATACCACCAAATGGGAAACCCAACAAAAACCACGTCATAGTCAGAGATATTGATGCTATCGTCAGAAAGGGGCGGGCGGAAGGATTTGTCCTGCATCTCAATGGTGCTGCGAGACGTTTTATCCGTCCAGTCGAGGTCCGCTTTCGTATAGGGGTCTTTGGGACGGATTTCATGGATGTCAGCACCGACGGATTCAGCCAGTAGTTCCGCTGCCTTTGCCGTGACGCCGCTTGCAGAGAAGTATGCCACCAGTTTTCTGCTCATATTGCATGCCTCCGATTCTTGTTTTTGTATGTAAAGTCATTTGTTCGTGCGATAAAGGAAACAGCCGCTGTCATGGGAGTTAATGACCCCTATGGCCTGCAGATAGGCGTAGATGATGGTGCTCCCAACGAACTTCATTCCGCGAGCGGTTAAGTCCTTGGAAATGGCGTCGGAGAGGGGAGAGCGGGTCTCTGTATTCTCGTAGATGGTGTGCCCGCTCCAGAACCGCCGGAGGTAGGCTTCAAAGCTGCCGTATTCCGCAACAATTTCCTTGAATATCTGGGCATTGCGGACTGCTGCCTTGATTTTCAAGCGGTTTCGGATAATGCCGGCGTTTGCCGCCAGCGCTGCCTTCTTTTCCTCATCATAGGCCGCCACTTTATCCACGTCAAAGCCGTCGAAAGCGGCCCGGAAATTCTCCCGCTTATTCAGCACACATTCCCATGACAGTCCGGCTTGGAAACTCTCCAGCACGAGCATTTCAAAGAGATAGGGGTCATCAAACCGGGGGACGCCCCATTCCTCGTCATGGTAGCGCACATAGACGTCATTTTTCATGTTGCACCAAAAGCATCGTTCCATCCGCATCACCTCAAACATGGAAGGCTCCATCTTCATGGAGCAGGGCGTCAAGCGCTTCGCAGTCGATACCCGCAACATCCTCAATGGGGATTATCGTTTTATCGGTCAGGACTATGGCCCGCTGATAATCGTCAAACTTCTTGATGTGGCCGGGCTTCTGCACATAGGCTCCGCCGGCCTTCTTCTTATCAGCTACGAAGTAGGTGAATGTGACTTCCGGACAGTCCGGTAGCATGTCACGAAGCAGCTGCAGCTTTTCATCCAAAGCGGCAAGGGCGTCGGCATCCAGTTCCAGTTTGTCGTCAGTGAGCCTTGCCCTCTCCTTTACCGCAGCGTCATGGCCGGTCAATGCTGCGAACGGGGCAAACTGGGCGGCCCGGTCAATGATGGCCATGCGCGGGCGGGTAGGGGATACGTGGTGGGGACAATGGAGGATATCATCGTAGCGGTGCTCGTCGTTCTGATTCATCTGCTCCACCTCCTTACGCCTTATGGCCGCCTATCTGTTCGTTGCGCTGCTTTGCCGTGGCGCCCTCCTGCAGGTTCATTCCCTTGAGGATGGCGTTCTTACCGAACTTCTCCTTGATGTTCAGTACCGTCTGCTGCAGCTGCCGCTCCTTCGCAAGAGCCGCTTCTTCCTCCTTGCGCTGTTGTTCCAAAGCTGTATAGTCCGTGAACAGGTCCAGCTGCTCTGGTGGCTGCTCTGTGGGCACGGAGGACTCATCCACCACGCGGCCGGCGACAAGGGTCAGACGGCGTACCAGCAGCCTTTCGTTGATAATACGGTCATAAAGCCGCAGGGCAGCAGAGGTAATCAGTTTAACAGAGGAGGTCTGCCGACCAAGGTTTTCCGTACCATGGGCGTGCTCCGGCACTTTGCGTCCATAAGCATCTTCCTTGATTTTTCCCTTATAACTTCGGCTGATGGATGGGTCGGTCAAATTCTCTATGTCATATCCGACGGTCAGTACGATTTGGTCGGTCACAAGACCCTTTTTGAGAAGGTCCTGTGCCATGGACTCCGCCATCTCGTGGACGACGATTCTTGCCTTCTGGCTGTCATATGCCTCCTGCAGCACCTGTCCGGAGCTGATGCTGTTGGTTGCCGGCTTATACGCTTTGATGTCTGCGATGGTGACCGGTTCCCAACCCCACGCATGGTCAATCAGCAGTTCGGCGTTGACGCCGAACATATCATAAAGCAGTTTCTCATTGTAGTAGTCGGCGGGACCGCCCATGGAGCAGCGAGCGACGTCGCCCATGGTCATCAGGCCAACCCCTTCCAGCTTCCGGGCATAACCTTTTCCCACCCGCCAGAAGTCGGTCAGTGGGCGATGCGTCCACAGCTTCTGACGGTAGGAAAGCTCGTCCAGTTCCGCGATACGAACGCCATCCTTATCCGGCGGCATCTTCTTGGCCACGATGTCCATAGCGATTTTGGCGAGGTACAGGTTGGTGCCGATGCCGGCGGTCGCCGTGATGCCGGTGGTCTTCAAAACATCCCGGATGATACGCATGGCAAAGTCATGGGCACTGATTTTATAGGTCTTGAGATAACTGGTGGCGTCAAGGAAAATCTCATCGATGGAGTAGACATGGATATCCTCCGGGGCGACGTGCTTGAGGTAAACGCCGTATATCTGTGTGCTGTATTCCATGTAGTAGGCCATACGAGGTGGCGCAACAATGTAGGATACTGCAAGAGAGGGGTCCTTCTGCAATGCGGTAAAGTCATAAGACTCCCCGGTGAACTGTCTGCCTGGCGCCTTACGCTGCCGTTCAGCATTGGCGGCTTTGACCTTCTGCACAACTTCAAAGAGCCGTGGCCGACCGGGAATGCCATAGGTTTTGAGGGAAGGGGAGACAGCAAGGCAGATGGTCTTCTCCGTCCTGCTGGCATCCGCCACAACAAGGTTGGTCGACATAGGGTCAAGGCCACGTTCCCGCGCCTCTACGGAAGCGTAGAACGATTTTAAGTCTATTGCGATGTATGTGCGCTGCTTTTCTGGCATCGTTGACGCCTCCTTCCCACGTGTTTTAGTGTGCCTCCATCATACCATGCCTATGCCCTTTCAGCAAGGCGCGGAGAGGGAGTTTCAGGCCATATGTTCGTGAACAGGTTGTGCTTTTCGGATGTTGTCCGCGAAAGCCGGTCATGCTAAAATATATCGTAATAATCATACATGTAGTTTGAGCAAAAGTTATGGTCGATAGGTAGTAAAATGGCTCCAGACTTCATGTGCAACTAACGGTTGACATGTAGTTGGTGGATTGCAACAGCTTCATTCTGCATAATTAAGGCAGGGGGTGACCGATATGAGCTTAGGCGAGAATATCAAAAACAAGCGGATAGAATTGAAATTGTCACAGGAGTATATTGCTGACCAGCTTGGAGTAAGCAGGCAGGCTGTGTCAAAATGGGAAACCGGCCAATCGGACCCTACTGCAAGTAATCTAACAGAGCTGGCAGCTCTCTTTGAAATCAGTATATCTGAACTTGTAGACCCGGAGAAGTATGCCGAGGAGCAATCGTTTCTGCAAAAGCAAAGCGCAAAGAGGAAGCCGAATCTGATTCTGCGTACGAACCTCTCCGTGTTGGCAATAGCAATTCAAACGGGATTCCTCTACGCCTGTACGCAGATTTCTTATAAGACAGTCGACGGGCAGAGGTTACCTGATTACCAGCTGATGCTTATCAACGTTGCCTTCCTTTTCATCTGTTCGGCATGGATGGTTAGAAACCTGATGTACGAAAAGGATATACGGCAAAGAAGAAAAAATGCAAAAATCGAATTGCTGTACTGTTCCATACAGCTCGGCATTGCACTGTGTACGTTTTATTTCAAATTGGGGATTGTGGGCCTGGCGTTGATGCTTCTGGTCATGTTGTTCTATATCCTCTACATCAATCCCAAATATATGAACCGTCCTTTTGGGAAAAAGAAGATTTAGGAAATGACGTCCATGCTTTGGAACGTGTCGGTATATAAAACAAATCTCCCTCCGTCATTTATGGACAGAGGGAGATTTTGCTGACACGATTCAAATTACATTATGAAGTGATGATGCAAGTTTATCTGCTGCGCTGTAGTTGGTCGAGGTGTAGGAGCTGCTTGTTGTAGGGATGCTCGCACTTAGGGTCATTGGGCCAGACATTATGCCTGTCGGGGATGATGACCCGAAAAGCTGGAGTGTCCTCCAACTGGATGGGCACCAGTTGAATCAGACAGTCCTCAAAGATGCCAGCAATGAATCGCGGCGTAAATCGTTCACCCCTCTGCACTGCGTCAGCAAGTGTATTGAGGATATACCCGATTTGTTTTGTCGGGTAGTCCAGAATCATCTGAAACTCCGGATGTCGGTACAGCTTGTAGAGGCCTTCTGTATGCGCGTCGCAGATGCCGTCAATGTAGGGATATTCGACTTTGCCGCAGCAGAAGCAGGGGACGCCGTTGGCAGTTAAGTGTATTTTCCAGGGTCGTTGTTTCATAGAGGATATGTCCTTTCATGAGTATAGGTATCAAACAGCGTCCGTTCCCGGCTCCACCACA
>JAFQPT010000367.1 GCA_017411665.1 Oscillospiraceae bacterium
CACGGGATCTACATCAAATACAACAGGAGTGCCCAGTGCAACCAGAGATTCCGCTTCCTCCTGAGTCATACCGATATCAATAGAAAGACTTTCCACATCAAAGGGCTTATCCATTTCATTGGCAGACAGCGCATGAGGAGGCAAAGAGTCAATGATACCGTGAATGGGAGGATTGGTCAGAACCTTCACCTGCAGAGCAGGCAGGATGCGAGGGTCTACGCCGCCAAGGGTTGCAAAACGCAGGAAACCACGTTCGATGCCGGTCACAATCAAACCGATTTCGTCAATATGAGCATCTACAAGGATTTGGGGAGCATTTTCTTTCCCGCACTTGCGGACTGCAATCAAATTCCCCATCACATCGGTGTATGCTTCGTCGCAATAGGGTTTTACATAGTCTTTTAGCCAATCAGTCACTACCTGCTCAAAGCTTGTAGGACCATACATAGCAGATAAAGTTTCGGTAATTTCTCTTAATGTCATATTATTCCAGCTCCATTACGATTTTACGGAACAGATTTCCTCGTTCCGCGAAATTTTTAAAGAAGTCAAAAGACGAACAGGCAGGGCTCAAAAGAACGGTATCTCCGCTTTCAGCATAGGCACTTGCCGCAAGAACATTTTCCGTCCAATTTTCATTGATAAACATTGGGAACGCTTCCGTGTAATACGAAGATGCTTTGACCGCCTTTGCAATCGCCTCAGCGGATTCCCCGCACAAAAACAGTGCCTTGCAGCACTTGCACACTTCATCAGCCATCTCATCGAAGGGTACATGCTTATCGTGTCCGCCCGCAATCAGAATAATGCTGTCCGAATCCTTAAAGGAACGCAGGCCCGCAACCGCTCTGGTGGGACTGGATGCAATGGAGTCGTTGATATATTTGATTCCGTTATGCTCGCGAATCAGCTCCAGACGATGTTGTACGCCACCGAAGGAACGGGCTACCTCTCGGAACACTTCATCGCCCACCATTGCCCCCACAGCACAATATGCAGCCATATAGTTTTCTACATTGTGCATACCGGGAATCTTAATCTCATCAATATCGATGACCGCTTCCCCGCTGCTTTTCCAAATCTTCCCATCCGCATAATAGGCGCCTTCCTTGACCGCTCCCTTTCGGGAGAACTTCAGCACACGGCTCTTAGCATCACAGTCAAAAGCATTGGTGATTTCGTTATCCGCATTCAGTACCAAAAGGCCGCTTTTCTCCTGCTGAAGGAAAATATTCTTCTTAGAAACCGTGTAGTCTTCAAAATCGGGATGTACATCCAGATGATTGGGAGAAACATTGGTCACCACAGCAACATCGGGCTTGCAATACATGGAGTGCAGCTGGAAAGAAGACAACTCCAGAACGCAGATATCCTCTGCCTTCATTTTAGGAATATCGCACAGCAAGGGTCTGCCAATATTGCCGCCCAGATGCACCGTTCTTCCGGAAGCACGCAGCAGCTCGGCAATAATTGAGCTTGTAGTCGTTTTCCCGTCAGAGCCTGTGATGGCTACGGTCTTACAGGGACAGAAGCGGAAAAACAGTTCCATTTCACTGGTGATTTCCACGCCTGCATTTTTCGCCTTCATCAAATATGCATTCAATGGCAGCAAACCGGGAGTTCGGAAAATCAAGTCAAATCGTTCCAGACCTTCCAGATACCCTGCCCCCAACTGCAGGTAAGCCCCTTTGGATTTCAATGTTAAAGCCAGCTCTCCCATGTCTGCTTCCGTACGCATATCACATACAGTCACATGGCAGCCGTGGTCACATAGCAAGTCAATCAAAGGCTGATTGCTGACACCTGCACCGATGACTGCAATTTTCTTGGTATTGAGACTATCGATATATTCAAAAAATTTCATAGTATCACCTCTTATAACCTTGATATTATATCGTTAAATCGATAAAATTACAACATTTATTAGTTGACGGGTTGACCGAAATTGTGTAAAATACATGTCGCAAGTACGCTGGATGGTCGCGGGCATAAGGCGAAAGCCTGTGCGTGAGGAAAGTCCGGGCTCCACAGGGTAAGGATAACGGGTAACACCCGCCAGGGGCGACCCTCGGACAAGTGCAACAGAAATATACCGCCGGCAAGTGCTCGCACTTGCAAGGTAAGGATGGAAAGGCGAGGTAAGAGCTCACCCACGGCATGGAGACATGTACGTGCTGTAAACTCTATCCGGAGCAACACCGTGGGAGAACAGTAGGCTGACCCGGCCGTTCTCAGGAGGTGGCTTGAGCGTATCGGCAACGGAACGCCTCGATTGATGACCATATTGAACAGAACTCGGCTTACGGGCGAACTTGCCGCAAGACTATAAAAAGCAGACACAATTCTGTGTCTGCTTTTTATTTTAGGAATATGTCAATCTTCTTTTTTGCACTTATAACAGCCCCGCTCCAGAAAAATAGGTCGATGCTTCACTTCCATATGGACGCGAGCCAAATATTCCCCGATAATACCAAGAACGGTCAGCTGAACACCGCCAAGCAGCAGAATCAAGCTCACCAGTGTGGGATATCCGGGTACATCGATTCCGAAAATCAGCTTCTGCAAAATCACCACGATCATATACAGAATCGCACAGAAGGACGTAAATAATCCCATTCCGGTAGCAATTTTCAAAGGCTTTGTGGAAAAGGAAATCATACCGTCAATGGCATATTTAAACAGCTTTAAGGTAGACCAAGAGGTCGTTCCCGCATGGCGTTCCTGTACCTCATAAGGTCTGTAATAGGTATTATATCCAACCCAAGCGAAAATCCCCTTAGAGAAGCGATGGTATTCGGGCATAGACAAAATTGCATCCGCAACCTTTCTGCGAATCGTGCGGAAGTCACTGGCATCCTCACGGAACTGAATGTCGCACATCATATTGATCACACGATAGAATCCACGTTTCAAGAAAGAAAGCCCTTTTCCTTCAATACGGGTATCCTGATAACAGGCAACTGCATCATAATCGGGATTTTCTTCCAGAAACTCTACCATTTCCCTTGCAACGGAAACCGGCTGCTGTAAATCCGCATCCACAAAAGAAATATAGTCACCGCTGGCCTTCTGCAGCCCCGCATACATCCCGGCTTCCTTCCCGAAATTACGGGAAAAATCAACCACGGTAATGTCGGCACGCTTGGCATCCACCAGTTTTTTCAATTCACCGAGGGTGTTATCCCTGCTGCCATCATTGATGAAAATAATCTCATAGTCCATTCCGGCCATGGCTTGCTCCGCAGTCTCGGCAAACAAAGCAATATTCTCTTCTTCATTATAGCAAGGTACGACCAAGGATACTTTCATCGTAAGTAACCGTCCTTTTTCGACAAAATCTATGATTCAGTGTATCACAGAAATCCGGAAATTACAACACTCCCCCTGTTATCTGCGCATCGTTTACAAACTGTGTAACATTTCCCGTATAACTGTGTTATAATAATAAAAAATATATCACGGAGAGATCTCAATGTATCTTGATATGACTTATATTGTGCTTGTTCTGCCTGCTGTCGTTTTTGCATTGTGGGCAAGCAGCCATGTCAATTCCACATTTTCCAAATACAGTCAGCAGTATAATTCCCGTCATCTAACGGGTGCGCAGGCAGCAAGATTTGTACTGGACCGTAACGGCTGCCGTGATGTTCGGATTGAGAGAATCAGCGGCAATCTCACCGACCACTATGATCCGAAAATGAATGTCATTCGCCTTTCTGACAGTGTATATGACAGTACTTCTTCCGCAGCAGTAGGAGTTGCCTGCCATGAAGCAGGACATGCCATTCAGTATGCGGAAAACTATGCTCCCATCAAGCTTCGCGCCGCAATTATCCCCGTTACAAACATCGGCTCCAAACTGGCCGTGCCGCTAATTATTCTGGGATTAATATTGTGTGCAATGGAACCTGCATGGATCGGTATTTCTTACCTTGGCATCGCATGCTTTGGTCTAAGCACTGTATTTCAGTTACTCACGCTTCCTACTGAATTCAATGCAAGCAGCCGTGCCATCACTGCCATTGAAAGCAGCAATCTATTAATGAACGATGAGCTGATTGGAGCCAAAAAGGTTCTGAAAGCAGCAGCATTGACGTATGTGGCTGCTTTGGCCGTTTCCCTCATGCAACTTTTGAGACTTCTTTTGCTTGTAAACCGCAGACGAAACTAATAAACGAAAACAGGCGGGTATTTCCGCCTGTTTTTCGTTTATTAGTTGTAATATATCAATTATACCCTAAAATAGACTTGTGAAATTATACACAAATTCTCTTGCGACCATATATGTTTAGATGTATAATATGCTTATAATCTTGTACCTATAAACAAGAAAGAAGATATGGAGGAATATTATCATGATTCTGGATTGCACAAAATATGTTGGCCCCTGCGCCTGCGGCCGTACCCATGAACTGCAGACTAAGCTCGTAGTATGTGAATACGGCGCACAGGATAACTTTGATAAGTACATGGAAGACATCGGCCTGACCGGCTTCCGCACTGTCATTTACGACACCGTTACCTACAATCTGCCTTCTGTAAAGCGCATCAAGGCTGACCAGGAAATCGTTCTGGAAGCTCAGGGCCTGCACTCCGAAAAGGGCATGATTGAAGATATGATGACCAAGCTGGAACGCACTCCCGATTACATCGTTGTTGTCGGTGCAGGCACTCTGATGGACTTTGGTCGTTACAGCGCATATAAACTGGGTATTCCCTTCGTAGCAATCCCCACCCTCGTTTCTTCCGACGGCTTCACCGCAAATATCTGCTCCATCGTTATCGACGGTCAGAAGAAGTCCATTCCTATGGTTGCTCCCGATGCAGTTATCTGTGACCTCGACATCGTTAAGGGCGCTCCCATGTGGCTGAACATTTCCGGCGTACAGGACATTCTGTCCAAGCACTGCTCCATCGCTGACTGGAAGATTGCACATCTGGTATCCGGCGAATACTTCTGCCAGATGGTATGTGACATGGCACAGGAAGCTCTGGACGTTATGGTTAAGTGCGCAGATGACCTGCGTGACGGCAAGCCCGCTGACTTTGAAGCTATGGCATACGCACAGATGATGTCCGGACTGACCATGCAGATCCTTAACCACAGCCGTGCAGCATCCGGTGCGGAACATCTGATTGCTCACCTGGTAGAAATGAAGCCCAAGGGCTTTGAAAACGCAAACGGTATTCACGGCCGTTGCGTAGGCGTTGGTACCGTACTGTGCGCAGAAGAATACCACCGTCTGGCTGAAAAGGAAACCATCGAAGTTAAGCCCTTCCAGCCTCTGGATCCCGCATGGGTTGAAGAAGTCTTCACCGAAAGACTGGCAGGCGGCGTATTCAAGGAAAACGAAAACGACGTACTGAACACCTTCCCCGCAGAAAACCTGAAGGAAAAGTGGCCTGAGATCCGCGAACTGATTGCAAAGATTCCCACCGCTGAAGAACTGATTGACCTGTTCAAGGCTCTGGATGCAGCATACCAGCTGGAAGACATCGGCATTGACAACAGCATGAAGCAGGAAGCTCTGGACGTTTCCGCTGCAATCCGTAACCGTCTGACTCTGAACCGTATGCGCCGTCTGATCGTTGAGTGATTACGGCACTAATAGATAAACAAAGGAAATAAGAAAGGAAGCAAAAAACATGGATTACGCAAAGCTGCGCAATTGTGAACTGTTTGTATTCGATATGGACGGCACTCTGTATCTGGGTGACGATGTTTATCCCGGTGCGATTAAGCTGCTGGAAGACCTGCCTTCTCTGGGCAAGAAGTACATTTACCTGACCAACAACTCTTCCCGCGCAGGCACTGACTATATCCCCCGTCTGGTAGGTCTGGGCTTCCCCTGCGAAGCAGAAAACGTATTTACCTCCGGTATGGCTACCGGTCTGTACATGCAGCAGAACTACCCCGATGCAAGAGTATATCTGGTAGGCACTCCCGCATTCGAACGCGAACTGCTCAGCTACAATGTAAATCTGGTACAGGAAGATGCAGACGTTGTTATCGTCGGTTTCGATACCACTCTGGTTTACGAAAAGCTGGACAAGGCTGTTCACTTCCTGCGCAAGAATAACGCAAAGTTCATCGCTGCCAACCCCGACTGGGTCTGCCCCATGCCCAACGACGAAGTTCTGCCCGACTGCGGCAGCATCTGCGCACTGATCACCGCATCCTCCGGTGTAGAGCCCATGTACATTGGCAAGCCCAACCGCAACATGGTTGACGTTATCTCCAAGATGACCGGTATCCCCAATGAAAAGATCTGCTGCGTAGGCGACCGTCTGTACACTGACATCGCTGTTGCACAGAATGCAGATGCTGTTTCCCTGCTGGTTCTGTCCGGCGAAACCGATATGGCTATGGTAGAAGCAGCTGAACGCAAGCCCGACTACATCCTCGACGGTGTATGGCAGATTGCTGACCTGCTGAAATAAAATTTTAGAGGAGATTAGAGATGTATAAATACATTATGGCTCTGGACGAAGGCACCACTTCTACCCGCTGCATCCTCTTCAACGAAGCAGGCGCGCCGCTGTAGCCGATGGCATCCACATAGCCCACCGCCAGGGCCAGAAGTATGCTGCCGCCCAGGATCAGGCCCTTGCACAGGCAGGTCTTGC
>JAFQPT010000368.1 GCA_017411665.1 Oscillospiraceae bacterium
AACTCCGAAGCCTGCCCGGAAACCAGGCGGGCTTACAAAGGCTGCGTGTGAACCGCGAGACGATATCCCTGGCGGGATTGGAGAACGACAGTTCGACAAGACCGACGGGGTTATCCTCTCGCGGGGAAACGCCTGTGCCCCGCCCCATCCTACCCAATACATGTTAAGCGGAGGCGGGTGGCGCGAGGCTCGAAGAGACTCAAGCCGGGAGCAAGGCTCGAAGAGACTTGCGACAGCAAAAAAGACGGATGCGCCGAGCTTGCAGGTCTCGTTAGAGACCGAAAGCGAAGGAGCAGACGGAAGCAGAACCGCGAAGCTTACGACAGTAAGCGGAGAGGGACTGCGGTTTTTTGTAGCCGAAGCGTTTGCACACCAAATCCCAAACCCTTCCAGACCTCCCCCGCCGTCTCGGAGCACCGCGACAGCGAGTGCTCAGGCGGGGCAGTCGAATCATGCCAAAAAAATCATCAACCGCCGGGAGCACAACACCCACACCCATCCCCGCCGCACAGCTCGCCAACGCTCAGAAGCGGCCAGGAAGAGTACGAGAGGCTCAATGAGACTCGAAGTTAAAGAACGACAAAATGGCGTGCGGGGCAGTCAAACACACACAAAAACAAATCACAAAAAAAAGCAGAAGAGTTACTTCCGTCCTCTCTTCTTCACCGCGGCCTCGCCTTTTTTCCGCTCGCCGGCGTAATGTACTCCGCGTTTTCCGGTTCCGTACTTTTCCTTTAACGCCTTTGCCTTATCCGGCGCCGGAACTCCCGTGGACGTTCCCGCAATCATCCGGCAGAAACTCTCCTGCCCCATTAAGAGATTGTATGCCTTCTGCTTCTGGTTATACCGCACCAGAACAGAATCCACCGCAACAACCGAACCATATGACGCGGTCAGCAGTGCCTCGTGTTCCGGCGTTCTGTGGAATGCCGGAAGCGCCAGATAACAGGGGACGGAACCTGAGCCGTCACAGGCGAGGAACAGATAGTTCTTCGCATCCCCGATATCGTTTGACATCACAGAGACAGTCACGTGGATGCGTTTTCCCTCATGGCGTTTAATCTGCGAAAGCCGGGCGCGTTTTGCATCGGCTGGAATCTTATATCCGCATTTGCGATGCCCGTCGGTTCTGAAAACCGCATAGGAGAACTTCACATCCGTGTTGACGAAGCGGTACTTCTCCTTCTCTCCGCCGAGTGCATACATCAGCCGCGTCGGCTTGATGTCCGCATAGGACTGGAAGGTCCAGCAGGGAGAGACCTTGCAGGGAACACCGCGGAGGTCGTTGCACGGAGCGTAAATCGTCAGCCCCTTCTCCTTTGCCATGCGGGAAATATCACGCAGAGCCGTTGCGTTTTCCAAATCCGCAGGTTCCAGGACAGCCAGATTTCCGTCACGGGAAAGACGTGTGGAAAGTGCCACCAAAAGGTCTGCTTTGCCCTCGCGGTCAAGCGAGGTCAGCTCATTTACCACATTAGCGCAGATAATCAAATCAAACTCCCCATCGGGAAGCTCTTTAGTGATGTCAAGCGACAACGGCTTGTTTGCCCTAGAATTTCCGCCGAATGACTGCAGCATGCGGGGAACCAGATAGGAGTATGCTTCCCGGTGCGTGTCTGCCCGCTCGACAGCAGTAATCTCTGCTGTCATCCCCGGAATCACCGACAAAACGCGGGCGATTCCAATCGTTGCCGTTCCAGGACCTGCCCCCACATCCAGCACCCGGATGTGTTTTCGCATCAGACCGGCGTTCACCAACGCGGCAAAGAATTCTGATACCTCATGCACATAACCCGGCATCTGGTATGCCATATAGGAGAGAACACTGTATGCTCCGCGGTACGCAACAGACTTCTTCTCTCCTTCCTTCCAGTACGACTCCTTCTGCCCGGAAACCGCAGAACGAATCCGTTCCAGAACCGTCTCATCATCCCATTTTTTGTCGGTAACTTTCTCGATATACGAGAGAGTTAATTTGTTCAGTTTTGGAATACTGCGCTCTGAAAGAAGCGTGGAGAGAGCTTTTCGCTCTTCATCATTTGGCGTATAACGCGGATTATCCATAAAAAATCAGTTGTAGGGAACAAAGCTCATGCCGTCTTCCCGTTCGACATCGAGCTTTGTCCGTTTTGCTTTCGGCGATACAATGCCGGAGTTTCCGGACGGGTCGGTAATCTTAAGCGTAAAGGAGAACTCGCCTTCGCGTGCTTTATTGATATTTTCCAGAACCCTCATAGCGGCACGGATTTCGTCTCCTTCCGCGGAAAGAAGTGCACTTTTAACCGCACTTTCGGCTCTGGTTAAGACGCCTTCCACGTTTGAGACAAAGCCGCTGCATGCCGGTCCCGGTTTGATGTTTAAGCCAAGCTCTTCAATATCGATTTCGCCCGCCGTGCTTCTGACAACCCGTGCATTCAAGTCCTCAACTTCGGTGACTTCCATCTCCCAGATGCATGGCTCACGCTCATTTAATATCATCGTGTCCACGATGCGGAAACCGCATTCGCATACACCGCTGATTAAGAGGATATCGGAAAAATAGGGGATATTTTCCGTATCGTAGATGAATTTGATTTCTTTTCCGCAGTCAGGACACGGGGCTGTTACAATCTGCCGCATGGAAGATTAGTATCCGCCAATCTTTTCGCGGGAGATGCGCACACCGGTCGGCACAACGATAACATATCTCTGGTCGCCGAGACCGATGATATCTCCGTTGACATCGCGGGATACTGCGCGTAAGTCGCCCATGACTCTGTCGAACATGATTTTATCGAGCTTGAGTTTGGTGATGTCAACAATTACGATATTGCCGTTGTAAATTTCTTCCTTGATTGCCGGGCAGTCTTTGATATCAGTGACCGAGGCAACTTTCACGTACATAGTTGCCGGTGCCGGCTCGCCTGCGGCCCCTTCGTATGCCTGAAGGTCAAGTTTCATGTATGTTTCTTCGTCGGACTGCTTTTTGTCCTTCGAACCGAATACTCCGTCGAGAAATCCCATATGATAGATAGTTTAGTGAGAGAATTTATATGTTTATCTGTCCGATACCACTCAAAGCTCGAGGTTCCAGAGCTCGTCGCCGATGTAGTGAATGTTTTTCGCGGCTTTTCCTTTCTCCAGCGCGAGAATACCTTCTGCATCATAGAGAGGGATAACAACCGCCAAGGGCTTTCCGTGGCTTTCGTCAACAGCTAATGCCGGAAGGCCTGCCTTGACATCTTCGGTGACATCCACAATTCCGGGACGCATGATGTCTGCCCCGTTTACCATGTAGGGAACTGCCCCCATGTCAACGATGATTCTGCGTCCGGAGAAGGGACGCATGACAGCGCCGCGAAGGGTTGGGAATGCCCATTCGTCCTTTTCCATTAAGAGCGGTTTTTTGTCGATGATATAGATATTGAACTTCGCAGCGGTTTCTGCGATTTCAATCATGGGCGCAGTGTAGAGTTTTGCGTCATCGCCGATGCTTTCAGACAGCTTCTGCATTAAGGAGTTGAGCTGTCCTTTTTTTATTGCATGGCGTTTTTTTATTGTAAGCTCTGCCATAGTGCTTTACTATTTGGACGGGAAGGATAATTAAGATGTGGAATAGAATAGAGAACCGTTTGCAACAAGACAAGGAAAAATCAATCAGAAAAAGTGAGCGCTGAGGGTGAGACTTGAACTCACGAGAGACTTTCGCCTCACGGGCTTTCCAGGCCCGCGCCCTACCACTAGACTACCTCAGCCTAAATCGGCATATCATATTGAACGTACCAGCATATTAACTTAGCGTCTTGGCTCTGCGAAAACCCGCACCGGAACCGCCACAATTCCATGTGAGCCAATCGGCATTTTGTCGGCATCAAAAAGCGATTTTGCAAGAGCAATCAGCTTTCCGTCCCCGGTTACGAGGACAACACTCTGGTTTGCCTTGAACTTTTCCACCGACAAAACACCGGGAGATGCAAGGGAAGCGCCGTGAGCTACAGCATCTGCCGCACGCTCGCGGATGACAATCTTCGGAATATCGGAGATTGCCTTTTCCGGCGGGAGAATCATCTCTTCGAGGCGGGCAGTATCTCCCGATTCTACCGCATCACGGATTTCATGGAGTGTATAGGATTCATCCGCAGTAAATCCGCCGGACATGGTTCTGCGAAGCTCAATCATCTGACCTCCGCATCCAAGGACGTTTCCGATATGTACGCAGACACTTCTGATGTACGTGCCTGCTTCACAGCGGATGCGAAGCAGAACAAGACGTCCCTGCATATCAAGAACCTCAATCCGGTAGATAACGCGGATGCGAAGCGCGCGTTTTACCGCAGAGCGACGCGGCGGTCTCTGATATACGCGGCCCGTAAATCCTTTGACCACGCGTTCCACCGTCTCGCGGTCAACATCTGCGTGCAGACGCATGCAGGCGATGTACTCCTTTTCGTGCTGGAGAAGAAGCGGAGCAAGCTTTACCGCTTTCCCAAGCATAACCACCAGGACTCCGGAGACCATGGGATCCAGCGTTCCCGAATGCCCGACGCTGCATCCGAGCATATCGCCGACCCAGGCCGCAACCTGATGGCTGGAAGGGCCTCTCGGTTTGTCAACCAGGAGAATCCCCGTATACCCCATCTCAGAAGCGCTCCGTCCAGAGATAGGAGTTTAAAGCAATAAGGGAACCTTCGATTGAGCCGTCGCCGACAACAGACGGGGGACAGCCACCATACATCATTGCGCTTGCCGTCACATCTCCTATAGCTATCATTATCATATCTTTTACCTTCGGGAGTCTGGACATCTCAAAGACTTCGGGGCTTGTGAAGAGAACTGCCCCGCATCCCGCAAGATCGAGCGGTTCATTGGTCGGTGCAAGTTCAAAACAGGTGAACTCAAAAGGCGTTCCGCCGGCTTTTTCGATATCTGCTGCAAGCTGCGGGTAGGTATAGTCAGCCCGCGGGATACCGATTTTCTTTCCGCGAATCCATTTGCCGAGATATGGGACTAAATCGCGCGAGTAGTAGAACGGGAGCATCTCTGCGGCAAGACCCACGTTGTGGAGATCTTTTGCAGTCTGCGGACCGTTTGCAATCATGCGGACCTTGGTTGCCAGGCGCGGATTAATTAGGTGCCCGAGTTTTTCCGCGGCAAGGGCGCTCGGGAAGAAGACTGCGTCAAACTCGTGATTGTTTGCGGCGGTGACGAACTTCTCAATCTCTTCTGCATGTTCGTGATATCGGGCAGGGGAGACGAACTTTGCCTGATGGTTGTACTTTGCACAGATTGCCTCGTCTTCCACAGCTCCGGCATGCTGGGTAATGGCGACTAACATATAGGAGAAGTATTGACGTGCCAAATTAAATAACCGACGCATGCGAATTATTGAGTAATGCTGTCTCTGCTTGCAGGAACGCTTGCCGGCGTACTCCTCGGAGCGCTTTCCGGGCTGATTCCGGGACTGCACGCGAATACGTTTGCCGGGATTGTATCAGCCGCGGCTGTACCGCTCGCGTTTGTGCTCGGGGCTGACAGCATCTGCTGTCTGCTTGTCTCCTGCATGATTGTGCATACATTCCTGGATGCTGTTCCGTCAACATTTATCGGCGTTCCGGATGCAGACACGGTACTTTCTGTACTTCCCGCACACCAGCTCTATCTTGCCGGAAACGGCGAAGAGGCAGTGCGCCTGTCTGCCCTTGGAAGTCTTTGGGGCTTTGTCTATGCACTTCCGGTGTTTGCGGCATTCTTTTTCATCCTCCCGCACTTCCAGAGTGAAATTGACTGGGCAATCGCGCTGATTATTTTAACTGCGGCAGGGCTTCTGATTGTATTTTCCAAAACACCTTTCTGGGCACTCCTGCTGTTTTTCGTCTCCGGTATGCTCGGCATCTTTTCGATGCGGTTTTCGTATTTTTCTGCCGGCGTGTTCGGCACAGGCGAGGTTCTCCTCCCGCTTCTGACAGGGCTCTTTGGAATCCCTGTGCTCCTGCATTCCCTGCAGAGCAAAACCGAAGCCGGGACGGAACAGAAGTTTTTGGGACTGGCGGTTTCAAAAAAAGAAGTGCTGAAAAGCACCATGCGGGGAACACTTGCCGGAGCTGTTGTCGGATGGCTTCCCGGATTTTCCAGCGGAACGGCAAACGCCCTTCTTGCTGTACACAAAAGCGGGGAATATGAATCACGCCGCCCGCGGGAGTATCTGCTTGCAACATCTGCCGCAAACACCGCAAACGCAGTTTTAGGAGTTGCGGCACTCTATGCCGTAGGCCGCATGCGCTCAGGAACACTCGCGGCGGTTGCAGAGTTTCCGCTTCCCAATATCTTTCTCCTGCTTGCGGCAGCCGCGATATCAGCCGTTCTTGGATATCTGCTGACTGTACTGTTTTCCCGCGCGGGACGAAAAGCGGCACAGGTAAATCAGAAGACGCTCTGCCTCGTCGTTCTGATTTTCCTGATTCTTCTCACGGCAGTATTCTGCGGACCATTTGGACTGCTTCTGCTGATTCTGGCATCAGCCGTCGGCGTGATTCCGGCAAAGCTTGGGGTTTCCCGGATTTTTTGTATGGGGGCAGTTATGCTTCCGGTGATGCTGTTTTCCTTCGGGCTTTTACAGCTTTGACTGCACAACGCCGTGGCTGTCCTGATACTGTCCGTTGTAGGCAGACTCGACTTTTCCTTCGACAGCGTGGATGAGCATCTGCACAACCCGCATGCCTTTGGTGACTTCGATATCCTCCGGGCCGTTGTTTACCATGCAGAGAGTTAAGTTTCCGCGAAATCCCGGATCGATGTAGCCTGCGCCTAAGGTAACACCTTTTCTGCCGAAGGAGGAGCGTCCCCAAAGAGTTGCGCAGAGGTCATCCGGAAGCGAGACGAACTCCATGGTTGGAACAAGCGTGAGTTCTCCTTTTTTAATGACGATATCTTCGGCACTTCTGAGGTCATAGGAGGAGGGCTGCAGAGATTCTTCTGCAAACGGTTCGATTCCAAGCGTGTTATTTTCCAGCCGGGCACGGATAGCAGATGATGATAATACCATACTTAGATGTATGCATGACAGCGTATTAAATCAACAGGGGTAAAAGGAAGAAGCACATACATGTACTGTCAAGGACTTGTGGGGTAGTGGATATCCTTTCGGGCTTCGAACCCGAAGAACCGGGTTCGATCCCCGGCAGGTCCATTCAGAGCGCATACAAATACGCTGTTTTTAGAGACTTTTTTGGACAGCGGGAAAATCAGCCGATTTACGGGCGGCATTCCCTCTGTTAAATCAGAATATATTTATGTTGAGGAATGAAACTTTTAGAATGAGGTGTAAAGAACTATGACTTACGGAATTGAATTTGTTCCAGGAAACATTAACGTTAAGAAAGTCGTTGACTACTGTAAACTCGCAGAGAGCAAAGACATCGACTACGCCTGGATCACCAACCACTACAACAACAGACACTGCTACGCAGTCTTAACCGCAGTCGCACAGGCAACCACCACCATGAAGATGGGTCCGGGAATCATGAACGCATTCACCGACACCCCAGCAGCAATGGCATCCTTCGCCTGCACCCTCAACGAGATTTCCGACGGCCGTGCAACCCTCGGTATCGGCCCAGGTGACCTCTCCACTCTTCCAAAGCTCTGCATCAACCCAGAGAAGCCAGTCGGAAGACTCGGTGACGCAATCGACACCATCCGCGAACTCACCTCTGGTGCAGAACTCAAGAAGTCCGGCAAGGCATTCTTCGACTACGACGGTGCAAAGCTGACCGGTGTTACCCTCCCAGGAAAGAAGGGCATCCCAATCTACGTCGGTGCACAGGGTCCGAAAGTACTCGAGCTCGCAGGTCTTAAGGGAGACGGAGCACTTATCAACGCATCCAACCCGAAGGACTTCGAAGTTGCAATCCCAATCATCAAGGCAGCATGTGAATCTGTCGGCAAGAAGGGATTCGACGTTGGTGCATACACTGCACTCTCCATCGACAAGGACGAGAAGAAAGCAAAGAAGGCAGCAAAGATTGTCTCTGCATTCATTGCAGCAGGATCTCCGGAAGCACTTCTCCAGCGCCACGGCCTCGACCTCAACAACGTTGCAAAGATCAAGGACGCACTCGCACGCTTCGACTTCAAGTCTGTTAACGAGCTCGTCACTGACGCAGAACTCAACGCATTCACCATCTGCGGTACCCCAGACGACATCCGCCAGAAGTGTGAAGACTTAACCGCAGCCGGCGTTACCCAGATCATCTTCGGATCCCCACTCGGTCCGGACATGACCAACTCTATCCGCCTGCTCGGAAAGATTATGTAAATTGGGGAAACCCATTTACACAATATTTTCCCGCTCTTTTCTGCCGCATTCTAAAGTGCTTTTGTATTCTCTGACAAATAGTCAGACATGCTTAATCCCGAAACGGTATTTCACAGTTTCATAATCCTTGCAGTCGGTCTTTTGATAATTCTCGTGCTCTATGCGGCAAAGAGAATTCTTTCCGCAAAGACAAAAGGGATGATTCCGGCAGTGGTCAAAGCACTGTATGCCCCGCTTCTGGTGTGTATCGGGCTTGCAACTGCATATGATGTCGCATCAACCGCGTTTTCGGAGTATATCTCCATCGAGGACATGTACTTTGCCGCGGTCGCTATTCTTCTTGGAACCTGGGCCGCATACCGGATAGTCATTTTTCTCATCAACCGGGCAATGCCCTCTGGGAAAGAATCAACCCGGAAAATCGCGCCGGTTACCCGGTTTGCGGCACAGATTCTCATCTGGGCTGTTGGTATTTTTATGATTCTTGCAACGCTGAAAGTGGATATCACCCCACTCCTTGCAAGCGCCGGGGTTGTCGGAATCGCCGCGGCATTGGCCGCACAGGATTTTCTTGGAAACATCTTCGGCGGAATTGTGCTCTATACTGACGGACCATTCACCGAAGGAGACTGGGTATATCTGAGCAGCACCTACGGACGCGTTCTCCACGTAGGTCTTCGCAGTACCCGCATCATGACCGAAGACAGTCAGATGATGATTATCCCAAACTCGATGATTTCAAACAACATCATCATGAACTACTCAAAGCCGGCAGAAGCCCTCTTAATCCGGGAGAATGTCGGTGTTGCCTATAACTCGGATGTCATGCTGGTAAAACAGAGTCTGCGTGACGCTGTAACATCCGCAGCAGAGAAGTCATCCGCCCTTTCCGCGGAAATCGAGACCGAGGTTGACTTCATGGAGTTTGGCGACTCGGCGCTGATTTTCGAGCTGACCTTCGGGGCGGCATCAACCCGTGTCCGGCGTGATGCGGCAGACGCCGTGAATACCGAAGTCATCCGGATTTTCCGTGAACGCGGAATTGAGATTCCGTTCCCGCAGAGAGTATTGACAATACAGAAATAATCAGAAACAGATAAACCGTCTCAATCTAATATAAGGATGATGATTGAGGCAAACGATATTTTTGTTGGATGTATCGATCTGGTAATCGGATTTGCCGTTGCCTTACTAGTATTTCTGGTAACCCGGCTTCTGATTGCCAAGGCAAAACCCGGAATCTTCCAGGCAGTAATTACCGCGCTTGGACTGCCGGCAGTTCTCTATGTTCTTGTTGCAACAGTCTACATCACCATCTCCGGCCACTTCTTTGAGCTGATTCCGTTTGAGGCGATGTACTTTGCAGCCATTTGTATTCTCATCGGAACTTGGGCCGCACACCGTCTGGCAACCAGACTGGTCAATGTATTCATGTGCTCGGCAAACGAAAACATGAAGAAGTTCTGTCCGCTGGTTCTCTTTATTGCAAAGATTCTCATCTGGATGATTGGTCTCTTTATGATTTTAGGCGCCCTTGCAATCGACATCACTCCGCTTCTCGCAGGCGCGGGCGTTGCCGGTATCGCCGTTGCATTAGCCGCGCAGGACATCATCGGAAACATCTTCAGCGGATTCATGCTGAATGCAGACATGCCATTTAATGAAGGTGACTGGGTATCCATCAGCGGAAACTACGGTCAGGTAGTACATGTGGGTATCAGAAGCACCCGCATCATGACTGCAGACAATCAGCTCATGACGATTCCAAACTCCAGTGTTTCTGCAGACATTATCATCAACTACTCAAAGCCGACCGAGTACATGGTTGTCCACGAGACCATCGGTGTTGCCTACGGCTCGGACCTTGCCCTTGTCAGGGAAAGTCTCTTCGAGGCAATGCGCTCTGCAATGAAGGATGCAACCCTCTTCTCAAACGATGTCGCACCAAATGTCTTCTTCATGGAGTTTGCAGATTCCTCCTTAAACTTCGAGATTACCTTCTGCGCAGCATCCCCGTCGGTAAAGAAAGGAGCCATCAACGCAGTCAACTGCGAAGTGGACAGAATATTCCGCGAGAGAAACATCGACATCCCGTTCCCGCAGAGAGTAGTCACGATTGTAAAAGAGTAAACGGGATAACTCCCGTCTTTTTTATTTGTATTTGAACCAGCGTCCCTTTTCGTCGTACTCGCCGTCTTCTTCTGCCGTGTGCTGAACTGCACTGCCGTTATAGACAGAGAGCATTCTCTTGAAGAAGTAGGTCTTGTAGGAGACAAAGAACGGAACGAAGATAAAGGCAGTAATTGCCAGCGAGACAAAGGATGCCTGGATAATCTCCGGCGTCATAACAAGAGTCACCAGCTCTTCCGGCGTTAAGGCAAGGAGCGCCTCTTCGGTCATTTCCGCCAGCGGGAGGAGAGCATCGAATCCGACAAAGCTCATAACCATGGAGAGGACAAACGAAGCGAAGAAGATGACAGCAATATTCATCAGGTAAAACATCGTAATCGAAAAGGAGCCGAGGGCAACCCGCCTGGCACTGTCTTTTACTGCCTGGCCCATCGTTAAGTTGTGGCGGATTGCCGTAATGTCTGCGAAGTAGCAGAAGAAGACCAGCGGGATGACCACGAAGAGGCTGATGTATAAGGCAAGTTCAGCAGAGACACCGAAGGTCAGCAGGAGCATGGTTACCAGATTCATTAAGAACCAGGTCAGAAGAACGAGCAGGATGTTCGGGAACAGACAGCGCCTGAATCCATACCGGGCATAGATTTTGAATGCCCCCTTCTTCTTGTTGTTGTCGATTAAGACTCCGTAGGTTCCTGCCAAGAAGTACGGGAAGAAGAAGAAAAAGATTACCATAGCTGCAAGGCCTGCCGTTTCATTGACAAAGTATGTGAGATAGTACACTGCCAGAATAGCAAGCGCTGCAACAGCACCGTTTACCCAGACAAGCGGCATTTTCACATAGGCACGAAGCGCCTCAGCAAGAGATGCAAAAACCATTCACTCACCGGTTCCTTGGCATAGCCACAAATTCGCGGACCTGTAAGTCAAAGAAGGTCGCAGTATGCGACGGCAGGATGACCAGAACGGTATCTGCCCCTTCCGCAGTTCCGCCAACCGCGACAACCTCACGGTCAACCGGGACAGCACCCTGGTCCGCTGCAATTAGGACACATTCAACAGCAACCTTCATGCCGATAGAAATGGTTCTCCGGAATGCCTCTGCGATAGCCTCGGTTCTGGATGCGCCGCCGAGTCTGCGCGAAATTGCACGCTCCATGCTGGATAAGGCATGCGTGCCGGTGACGATACTGACCCCTTCTTCTGTCAGCTCCTTTGCAAGCTCGCAGTCAAACTCCCAGATACCAGGGCCTTCGAAGCCTACTGCATGCGTTACCACAATCAGATGCAGATCGGCTTTTTTGCACTCTTCCCAGAAGATGCGGGCAGTATATCCGCTGCAGGAAGCTACAACAACATCGGTGAGTCCAAGCTCCTTTGCACGGGCTACCGCAAGCTCTGCGCAGTCTTTCGTATTCTCTTTTCCAGGGGATGAAAAGTAGGTGATGGATTTTTCCGTTTTCATAGATTTACTCTCTCTTTACCGAAAATCCGTAAAATTCGGTGTAGACATAGTCTGCGGTTTCAATATTCTTGATAATCGCACGGGGACAGGAGTAGGTAAGCGAGAGGAACTTTTCGATGAGTGGTTCTTCGCCGGTTACCAGAGCACGGACTCTGCCGTCTGCGAGATTTTCCACCTCTCCGCAAAGACCAACGCTGTCAGCGGTTTTTTTGATGCAGGCACGGAATCCGACTTTCTGTACTCTGCCGGAGAAGAGGATTTCAACGGTTTTGCTCATGATACTTCTGTCCTTTGGTAGTATATGTATTGGCTGTGCAGATTTAATAAGTAGTTGCGGCAGAGGACGAGAGAAAAATACCTAAACAATAAGTGAGTATAGATTAACCATGAACAAAAACCGCCGGCGTGTCCTCGCAGTCATAACAGCGGGGCTTCTTATCCTCACCATCCTGAGTGCAGGATGCATCAGCACCCTAAACCCCCTGCCGCATGAGGTCATGGTCCGCGAAAACATCATTGCGGTAAACCCCGAATACGTCCCGTCGTCCCTTATCATCTCTCTTCTGGTAAACCCGAACGGATACGAAACCAGCCTCTTCGACGCACTCGACGAATACCTGCCGCGGGAAAATCCGGTAATTGAGATAGGGGCAGGAATTGGCGCAGTCTCCGCATACGTAAACGACCGGCTCTTCATCAAAACAGAACACATCGCCTTAGAACCAAACCCGTACTATACCGAACTCCTGCGGGAAACAAAGAAAAAGAACAACCTGGGAACCCGCTTCGTACAGGGCGCGATAAACTATGACGCGGCATTTGTGCCCTACGTCGTATCCCGAAACATCATAGACACCACCTCCGCTGCCGCGTACACCGACGAAACTGTTACCGTACAGTCCTTAATGCTTTCCCAGATTATCCGCGACTCAACCTTCGTGGACAAAACAAACATCACATTAATTGTCGATGCAGAAGGCGTCTGTGAAGAAATTCTGGACAACGAACCAGCCCTTTCCAGTGCAGTCTCCACAATAATTACCACTGTCACCGACAGCGACGAAATCTTCGAACTCAGACGCAAAGCAGAATCCGCCGGCTATACACTCGTAAATACCCCGCTCGCAGACGAAAGCGGACTCATGACTCTGGTATTCCAGAGAACCTAACCCCGCTTTTTCCCAGACAGATAGGTTTATCTCCTGCCGTGCTGAATAAATAATCAGCGCTTTTATCAGTTCGTTTGAACAGGTTTTGCAAACCACATTTCTTAGCGTATCCTTCTTGAGGTTTCTCATGACACAGGTAAATGACGTAAAAACGGGAACTACCACAGTAGGTATTGCATTTGACAACGGAGTTGTCCTTGCCACTGAGCGTCGGGCAACCATGGGTAACTTAATCGCCAGCAAAAAAGCGAAGAAAGTCCATTCCATCTCCCGCAATATAGGAATGACCATCGCCGGAACCGTCGGAGATGCACAGCGTCTCATCCGCATCATCAACGTAGAGTCCTCTCTCTATGAACTCCGCCGCGGATACCCTATCAGCGTCGGCGCTGTCGCGACCGTTCTCTCCAACTACTTAAACGACAACCGCTTCACCCCGTACAGCGTACAGCTCGTTGTCGGCGGCGTTGATGCAAACGGTTCCTCCCTCTACTCCGTTGATGCCGCAGGAGGCGCAACTCTCGAAGAGAACTTCGTCTCCACCGGCTCCGGCTCCTTTACCGCATACGGTGTATTAGAAGACCGCTTCGTCCCGAACATGACAAAAGACGAAGCAGTCCGCTTAGCAGTCCACGCACTGCGCGCAGCCATGCGCCGTGACGCAGCATCCGGTGAAGGCTACAATGTGGCAGTTATCACCAAAGACAAATTTGAATATATAGATGAGGATACCATATCCGGCTACCTACAGCCGGCCCATGCCTAATCTTTTTTGGAACGATTTTTATGCAGGTTGAAGACAGACTGAAAGAACTCAAAGAAACCATCAACAAAAAAGTCCCGCGCGGCGTTGAAGTAACCGACGTCGAATTCGAAGGACCGGAGATGGTTATCTACACCGACAATCCGGAGAAGTTCGCAGCCGAACAGGATTTAATCAAAACACTCGCACGCGACTTACGAAAGCGTATCGTGGTACGCCCGAATATCTTAGGAGACACCGAGGTCGCCTATGACATGGTCAAAAAGGTCGTACCGGAAGGAGCAGGCATCACCGACATCTTCTTCGATACCGACACCGGAGAGATGTTAATCGAGGCAGAAAAGCCGGGAGTTGTCATAGGAAAGAACGGCGCAACCCTTCGCGACATCACGATGAAGACCGGATGGACGCCGAGAGTTGTCAGAACTCCGCCGATTCCGTCCATGACCATCAAGCAGGTCAGACAGTATCTCCGCGAAGCACGCGACGAGAGAAAGGAGTTCCTCAGAAGATGCGGAAGAAGAATCCACCGCGACTCCTTATACACCGGACGCGACCGCGACCAGTGGCTCAGAGTGACAACCCTCGGCTGCTGCCGTCAGGTTGGACGTGCCGCATTCCTGTTAACCACTCCGCAGAGCAAAGTCTTAATCGACTGCGGAGAGTCCCCGGGAGCAACCGGCGCCGCCTCCTCCCCGTACCTTCACGTACCGGAGATTTACCCGTTCTCCACCCTTGACGCAGTCGTGCTGACCCACGCACACTTAGACCACTCCGCATACATTCCGCTCCTCTACCGCTACGGATACGACGGACCGGTCTATACCACGCCTGCAACCCGCGACCTGGCAGCCATGCTCCAGCTTGACTATCTGGATGTCAACAACAAGGAAGACAAGGCCCCGCCGTACTCCTCCAACGAGGTCCGCGAGTTTGTCAAGCACACCATCACCTTAGGATACGGAGATGTCACGGACATCGCCCCGGACTTAAAACTCACGCTCCACAACGCAGGACACATCTTAGGTTCCGCCATTGCCCACTTCAACGTCGGAAACGGTCTCTACAATATCGCCTTTACCGGAGACTTATACTACGCAAAGAGCAGACTGTTCAACCCGGCAGTCTCGCAGTTCCCGCGTCTTGAAGCACTTGTAATGGAGTCCACCTACGGAGGCTCCGAGGACTTCTCCCCGTCCAGAGCTGATGCAGAAGCCCACCTCTGCGAGGTTATCAGCAACACCTTATCCCGCGGCGGCAAGGTCTTAATTCCGGCATTCGCTGTCGGACGTTCCCAGGAGCTTATGCTTGCCTTAGAGGAAGGCATCAGAAACAAGAAGCTTCCGGCATGCAAGATTTACCTTGACGGAATGATTAAGGAAGCAACGGCTATGCACACCGCATACCCGGAGTACTTAAACAACGACCTCAGAAACCAGATTTTCCGCGACAACTACAACCCGTTCCTTGCGGAATGCTTCGAGCAGGTTGACTCCTACGAGAAGCGTCAGGAGGTTATCTTCTCCAAGGACCCGTGCGTTATCATCTCGACATCCGGTATGTTAAACGGCGGACCGGTCCTCGAGTACCTCTCGAACCTGGCAGAGTCTGAGAAGAACACCTTAATCTTTGTCGGTTACCAGGCAGACGGAACCTACGGACGCCGTATCCAGAAGGGATGGCGTGAGGTCCCGATGGGCAAGAAGGGCAGTATCATCATCAATATGGAAGTCCAGACGGTCGAAGGTTTCTCCGGTCACGCAGACAGAAAACAGCTGATGAACTATGTCCAGTATGTCCAGCCGAAGCCGGAGAGAGTTTTCACCATCCACGGTGAAGAGTCCAAGACCATCGACCTGGCAAGTTCCATCTACAAGAAGTTCCACATCCAGACCGTGTCCCCGCAGAACCTGGAGACCTACCGTCTGGTGTGAGAATTTTTTTGGGAAACCTCAACCTCTTTTTTTCGATTTGTATTGTGTTGTATTCTCATGGTTTTGGATACATGAGGAAATACACAGACAACGCAGACAGCGACCAGTCGCTCTCACGGACTGGCGTCCGTGAGCTGCTGCCGCAGCCGCTTTGTGGTCGCTAAATATTGTCCCCAAATCACAAGGCAACGCCAACGCGACCTGTCGCCGTCTGTGTGGGGCGAGAGTTTACTCGAGCCATGAGCAAGTCCAAAGGGCGTGCGATTCTGCGTTTTTGTCGAATGGGAACAAAGATTTAGAACGAACTCTTACCTCACCAGATGCTCAACCGCATGCAGTCCCATCTTCTCAAAAACAGCAAGAATCTCTTTTGTCGGCTCTTCTTTTCGGTAAAACAGATGGCTTGCACAGTCACAGTCCGAACAGCCGAACCGGAGAACTGAATCCCCGCCGATACCGGAGGCTAAGACACACTCAAGCCGCATATCAGTTTCCGCACAGACGGTCTTTTCAAGAACTGCTTCCTCCATGAGGTAGTCGATGTGCCATTTGGCTTTTCTGTATCGTTCGCGGTAAAAACGGATGTGCCGGGCAACACGGGATAAGCCGCCGGAACCTAAGGCAGAGCCGGCATAGATGTAGTATCCCGGCTGAAATGTGATGACGCCTAATGCCCCGATGCGGATGTCTTTTGGGACTGCGAGACTGAGGATTAGGGTGTAGATTCCTTTATTCATCTTCCAACTCAGCAATCATGCGCAGGACATACGCATGGAGAGGAGGAACCAGAGTTGTTGCTACCTGCCACACGTACGGAAGATTTACCTCTGAATATGCATGCGCGAGTTTATCCCGCATACCTGCAATCTTTCTCCAGGGAACATCAGGATACTGCTCACGCAAAGAATCAGGAATCTGTTTTGCCGCCTCACCAATTATTTCAATAAATCGGACAATCCCGCTATTATAGAGAGGGTCCTGCAGAAACTCTTCATAGGTCATCCTCTGCAGAGCCTGAGCTATGTATTCTGATTGAATACAGATATCGTCAAGACAGGTGAGAACATCATGGGAAGTCATGCATCAGCCCCACCTGCTTCACAGAAGATTACTTCCTGCATCACATGGGGACGGACTCTTGGTTTCAGATACTGCGGGGAGACCAGGTCCACGGACCGTCCAAAAAGATGTTCCAGATATTCGGACAAATCAAAATAGGTATCATAGGTGTCATATTCCGGTCTGAATTCATAGATTACATCAACGTCAGACTCGGCAGTATCCTCACCGCGGGCAACCGAACCAAAGATCCCAAGACTTTCAATGCCGAACCGTTCCCGTATGTAGGTGATATTTGCATCAAGTTTCGCAAGGACCTCATCACGGATACTTGTCTGATTCGGCATAGGATTATTATGTTAATTATCAGTCTGAAGTCTTATAGTTTTGGCCTTTGTTGGCTTTGTTAAAAACCAAATTCCAGATTCCGCTTCGACAAAGCCACATGCACCTTTGCCCCGGACATCACCGGCTCGCCGTGCCCGCTCCAGAGTGAATCTACAGAAAGCTCCGCCATCCGGGAAACCGAATCACGAAGCGCGGCAAGGCTTCCGGTCGGGAAGTCATATCTGCCGTAGGAGCCTTCCGGAAAGACGGTGTCTCCGGCGATAAGTACTCCATCCTCCTCGCGGAACAGACAGATGGAACCGCCGGTGTGTCCCGGCGTGTGATAGACGGTAAAGCCGTCAATTACGTCTCCTTCCTTCAGCGGGCGGGCGGGGATTGGAATCTGCGGCGAGCCGAAGTGGGTGGAAAGAGACAGTGCGGGGTCGGTAAGGAACGGAAGGTCGAACTCACCGATGTAGATTTCCGCACCGGTGAGGTTTGCGATTTCATTTGCATGGACGGTGTGGTCGAAGTGTCCGTGCGTTAGGACGATGTTTTGGATTTGGTCTTTGTAGGGGATGATTCGCTCAGGGTCGATTCCGGCATCGATTAGGGTGTTTCCGACGAGGTAGGAGTTGGCCTGCCAAAAGTGTCCGGGGATGGTGAGTGGGAGGTCTGGTTTCATGGGTGTTATGATATATGGGGTGTTTGTGGGGATAGAGGTTTTGGGAAAAAAGATGACGCAGAGATTGAAGAAGAGAGACAGTATCTCTCACTCTTCTATCAGTATTCTAATAAGATATTCTTCTATCATCAGGCAGATAAGAAGAAGCCAGGAGAGAAATTCCCGAACAGGCTCTTCGCAAAGGATATCCAAAACTCTCTCAGAGATTTTTGATTTCCCCACGTGATTCCTGAGTCTTCGTCTGCCTGAAGCTTTGCAAGGGAGGGAAGAACTTATGCTCCTGCCTCTTCGCCGCCGAAGACGGCAACGGTATCTGCCCATGCTTCAATTGCGGCAAGCGTTGCATCCTCTTCGAACCCGGTAATGTGCATATATTCGCGGGTGATAGTAACCGTAAAGGTATCTTCTCCAATAGCACAGGAGTATCTGGTACTCCAGGTGTCCTCTGCAGACTCACGGGATGCAGTACCACCGATTCCGGCCGCGGTTTCTGTCGCCTCATTTCCGGCGAGAAGAGATGCCATCTCTTCATAGGCGGTCTTGTCTGCAGCATACATGTTGACATAGCCTTTGTCATCTCCTGCAGCATCGAAGTACTCAACTTTTACCTTGTAGGCGGAAGAGGAAAGCTCTTTTTTGGTCAGGCCCATGGTAGTATCTGCAAGGAATCTGGAAAGACCTTCTTCGTAACTTTCCACATCGGCGATTGGGTCATAGGTTCTTTTGGCGGTTCTGGATTTTGCGGTTTCAACGAAACTGGATGTCATATTTGTCTCCTTTTTTTGTGGACAGAGGAATATGTCCTATTTTGGTTGAGAAGAGACCGAATGCCGGTGTTCAGCAGAGAAAAAAAAGCAGGTAGAGAGAGCAGGTGCTTTTCATCTCTGCTCTCTCTTCTCTGATTATCTATTGACGTTTGTGGGATATAAATGGATAGGAGGTCTGGGCGTTTCAGAGCCGCAGTTTCCGCTTTATCTCCGCACCCGCACGGTAATACTTTGCCTTGAGTCCATGATGCCGCATAGCGTTTCTTACTGAATCAAGCGAACAGCCAAGGAAGCGCGAGATGCGAAGCGGCGTTCCCTGTTCATCGATGAGTGCGGCAAGACGCGTGCGGTCTGCAAGTTCTTCGATATCACGCCAGGTTTTCATCGAACCACCTGCAGGACTGGCGCTGATTTGAAGATGGGAGAGGAAGTTTCCCACATTTCTGAAAGCCGGCATATTATATGGACCGGTACAGGTAAGACGGATGACCTTCGGATTATGAGTCCGACAGCAATCAGACAGGACGCATGTTGGCTGTGCCAACCGGAGTGTGGATGTCTCATCTCATTCCTTCTCCTGTACAACCCAATCGGTTACTTTCCGCCGTGTCTCGATGAGAACAGAAGCATCTGCAGAAAGCATCGTACGTTCGACATCCCCTACCGTTACATACTCATACTGCTGTATTGCATCGGGACCGATTTTTTCCTTTGCCAGGGTGTAGAGCATCTTTTTCCCGAGAATTTTTGCTGCGTCCGGTGCTTTAATGCTGACCAGTTCCGCGAACTCTTCCGGATACTTCTGCCGCATGAGGAAGATGTTGATTCTGCTTTCCTGGCGTTCGAGCGGGATGATTTCATAGAGATCGGAGGTATCAGCACGTTCCAGAACTGCAGATACTTCTTTCCGGTACTCTTCGTTGATGAAGCCGGCAATCCAGCGGACCGCTTCGCGGCACTGATAGAGCCAGTAGGCACGTTCATAGCCGGAAAGCACTGGGCAGGGATAGCTGGCAGTTATTGCATCCAGAAACTCCTGCGGGGTGTGGAAGGACATCGGTTCTGCCGGATTGTCTGCCGTCTGCTGATTGTTCATTGGTCACCTCAAAGAATACGGCGGACGGTAACGATACTGATTCCAAAACGGTTCGCAATCTGATAGGAGCTTGTGCCGGATGATGCTTCCCGGCAGATTTCTGCAACAGTATCTGCTCCAAGCCGTTTGATTTCCTCTTTTGCCCGTTCAAGGCTTTGCTCATGCGGAGGCTGGGTTTTGTAGCGCTGGAATGTTACAATGCGCCTGATGGTTGTTTGCGAAACCCCGTATGTTTCTGCGAGATTGCGCCTGGAGTGTCCTTCGCGGTGGAGTTTTCGAATCTCCTCGGCATCGGCGAAGGTTAAGGCACAGCAGCTTCGTGCGGTGTTGTCGTGTCCGGTTACCAGCTGGAGGTTTTGCAGCCGGTTGTCTTCTTTGTTTCCGTTGATGTGGTCTATCTGATACTCTGCATCCGGAATTCCGTGTGCAGCAATCCAGATGATCCGGTGGACACGGAAGATTTGTTTGTGGTCAGTGACGGTCAGGTAGTCACCGCTGCGTTTTGCCTCTTTGAGGTTGGCTTTTTTAACCGTTGAGTAGACATGCCCAGTATCAAGTGACGGGCGCCAGATGCCGCGGTCGATTCGACGCTGGATTTCCGCATCATTTTTGCGGCAGTAGTGTCCGGTTGGGAGGATAGTGTTTTCCTGTGTCTTCGAAGAAGGGGTTGGATTTTGCGTCATGGTTTTTCCTCCATGACGGAGAGGAGGGAAAGCTCTGCTCCCTGCAGGAAGATTTCATCCGTCTTCGGAGTGGCGGAGATTTCTGAAACAAGAGCCCGAATGCCTTTCATGCATGCAGAAAATTGGGTTTTGTTCTCTGCGGATGCAAAGCATGTTCTGCAGGCAAGCAGGATTTCGGTTCGGTACTGCGTGTTTGTCTGTATGCTGTATCTTTGGGGGCGATTGGACTCTGCATCGATTACAGCAGAGATTGCGGTGTTTTCTGCATTTTGCAGGGGTGTTGGTATATTCATGATTTCGTGTCCGATATTTTGTTTGGCGGTGATATTCCGGATTTTATTCCTGATTTGTTCTGTTTTCCATCTGTTCTTCCCGGTAGCGGGTAAGTTCGGTTCTGTTTACGGCGTCGAATGCAGTGTATGCTTCCCGCAGGTCACTTTCGGTTACCCAGATGCCGGTTTGTTCGCGGTAGATGGCGCGGATGTCTTTCCAGGTGCTGGCAAAGGCGATGTCTTTTCCTTTCATGGCGATTACCGGCACCAGGTTTTCCCGGATGATGGTCTGCAGGTCAGAGAGGATTTGTTCTTCAGAGATCTGCGGGATGGTGTTTCCAAGCCAGGTTTTGAGGGAGAGCGGGAGGGAAGGAGTTGGGGTATCCGGGTTTTCCGCATCCCGTTCGCATCCGGCAAGGGCGGCATAAGCAACCGCGGTGAAGAACTCGGCGCGGGAGGTGTAGCCGAGTCTCAGGATTTTGCGGTTGAGCTTTTCTGCAAGCCCGGCATCAAGCCGGAAGTAGAATATCTGTTTGTTTTGTTTCTTGCTCACATTGTGTGTCTCCTTTTGTCTGCAGGGATTCCTGCAGCATGGTTTTTCTGCTTCGATGCAGCTGTTGTTTGTTTCTGCATCTCAGCAAAACAGCATGTGTTTTGAACAATATTTGAATATTTTCAAATGATTTCGATTATATTTTGCAGAATTTTGAACATATTGTTTTAGCAGTCTGCGCAGAAGTTCTGAAAAGGAGACGGATTATGTCATTTTCTCTGTCTGGATAAACTGCCGCGCATGAAAAGACGTTTTTCTGCAATTGGCGGGTGTGCTTGGGTATGGAGTTTATCCGGCAAGGTCAGAAAAGAGCTTGAGTCACGGAGATTTACTAAACAGGCATGAGGAAAAATTGTTTTGCTGAGATATAGTAATTTTGGCGGAGGGGAGGAAGGAGGGAGGCTAACCGATCATCTGTCTTCTGTCACCAAGGTTTACCGGTTTTTTTCCGGGGCGGGTGTTTTTGATTTTCGTCGCTGGAAATTCCGCCATTTTCTGCGTTGATATTTATAGGAAGAGTTGCTAAACTAAACAACAGAGAAAGAGACTCCAACGGAGAACGGAGTCTCGAAGAGAAGAGGTGCTCCAGGGGTGTTTGTTTTTTTCGGGAGAGGCGGTGACAGATGACAGATGATCGGTTGTGTGATAGAGAAGCCGTACAACCCACACCTTTTTTGAAAAAGTAAGACAGACAGCCTGTTTTTTACTGCTGAGATTTTTTCGACAACCTCTGGACAGAAAATCGAGAACTGATTTTGAAAGGGAGAGTTGTTAGAAATCCGCAATAGATTATTTTGGGAGGACAGATTTATCCTTCGCCAAACAAAATGACAGCGTATAGGTATAACCCACTCTCGGATTGGGAATCGTCCATACTAGACTATTCTGTTTCTTTCTTGGAATTATGTGCATGTCTGAGAGCATGGTTTTGTAGTTTTTCATATTCTGCCTTCCCCCATCCCTTATTTCAAACATAAATTCACCTGAGGAGTTGCAGTGCGGGTTGATTGTGTATCCGGCATCCACCACATCTTTGTTAAGATAACAAGCCAATTTGAGTTTTTTTGTCTTATGAGTGATGGTTGCAGATACGGATTCAAGGCAAGTCTCATCAACACGATTACTCGCGAAGTTGAAGAGTTTTGGCATTGTTTTGGACGGTCTCTTCAAAGAAAAATCACAAACTTTAGAGGAGGGGAGATTCAGCTTGATTTTCGCGTCAAGAGTGCTTGCAATGACATCTTTTGTATCCATGTCAGTAACCTGTGATTTTTTGAATGTGACATAGCGTGGTTCGTGCGGCCGTTCATCTCCATTTATGGTTACTACATACCGGGAGGTGTCGGAGAAAGTTCCTGTTGATGAGTAGAACTTTAAGACATAGTCTTCATAATCTTGTCCGGTCATGTTTCTCACAGAGAAACGATCAGTAACAACACATTCCTTATTGTTGATATTCTCCAGATTTATCTCAACAATTTTACTTCTTTTAATAAAGTATAAGTCTGTCATCTGATTTTCATCGATGAATGCATCATGCAGAACTAAAATTTTATAGAAAAACACTGAGGTTAAGAAGATAAAGCAGGCAAGGAAGATGATAAGTAAAATAAATATTCCTTCAATGGTTGTCTGGATATCTAGTAGCAGAGATGCAACAGGAGTTATGACAACGCCGATGAAAAATGAAAGAAGAGCCTTTTTCCAAGACAATACTTTGGTACAGGTAAAATTACTGAACCAAGATTCGAGTCTCTTTCTGAAATAGCTCATTTATCAATACACGCCAATTTATCCAATTGTTTCATCGTCACACATAATACGATTCCTCATTGAAATTAAAGAAGATACATATCAATTCTTGATACAAGTATATGTATATACAATTGGCTTTTCAAAATATATTCTTTTGGTATAGTATGGGAGATGGTACAGGCAGTATGACGTTTGTGAAATATGTGGATGGTAAATGGAACGAGTAGGTGTGCTCAATATCACAGATTATGAATATGGTTATGGTAAGATAAAATTGGTTAGGCAGTTCTCCCTCATAAACACTTCAAACATTACTCTCCCCACCAGAAAAGAATAATCTGTCTGTATTTATTATTAATCAAGATTAATTACTAATTTTGGAGATATTATGCTACAGTTTCTTTTTCCAAGGATGGTATGGGTAGTTATTCCACTATCTCTATCAATGTTTCTCTGTTTCATGATGATTACTTACAGGATTGATGTAAAAAAATGGTGGGGGCGATAGTTACATATTTAGATTATATTGAATTGATACTTCATCAAGGTCATTTTTGAAAGATATGAATTCTATTTGATGTATTTTAAATATTTCAGGTGTAGAGTACCCATCAAACATATATGAATCAGGAATTGGATATTCAACATGAATATCAGGACAACATATTTTAATAAGGGCACATGACACTGCATGTAACTTGCATCCAATCGGAGCTAGTATCATACGTTTTGAGTAGTATGTACTATGATATATCTCAACAAGTTTTTCAAAAACCCCTTTATAATCAGTAAACTGAATAGTTTCTAACTTAAGGCATGATTTCATTGATTGGATAATTTCTTGATGGATACGCTCTGTTGCATTTTTTCTCCAGGTTTCTGTTTTACGCGTAGAACATGAATTAATCAATGTGACCTGCTCTGGCGACAGATCTCTGAATAGTCCAGATATTAATTGTTGATTGAAAGAAAGGAAAGCAACAAGATGAGCAGGACAATTCTGCATAACAATACTTGATAATCCTGGTGTTTTGACAATATCATATATTCCTACTGAAGATAGAGTAATAAATGGTATAAATTCCTTGGAACCATTTTTACTCTCTCGATTTTCTATCTCAAAATCAAATCGTTCCTTACAGGGAGACCAACTCAGCGGTTCGGTATATATTATCCTTAATTTTTTCATATAATTTTTTAATGAGTTAATAATAATAATAATTAATAATTTAGACATTACTGAAATGTCAAGAATAATTTCATCATAATCATTAATATTATGAATATTTACCCCAAATTCCTGCTCAAAAGGTGTTGGATTATATCTGTTGAAGATAAGTGTGTGGATATTTTTTGTTCTCCTAGCCACTTCAGAATAAACTTCCTCATATCTTGATCTTTTTGAAGGAGAATATTTACAAATCAAGACTTCTGAAAACAAATCTTGGGAAATTGGCTGTCGCCTAATCCAAGACATAGCACGATCCTCAAATCCTTCAGATAGAATAAAACAAATATTCTTCTTCTGACTGTCATATATATCTTCAGCATCTACGATATTGGGCAACATTATATTTACTCAACCTCCAGATAGTTTGAAAGAGGTGGGACATTAACATCTGACCTTCTTTTCTTTGTTTTTGAACAATAATTTTTAGCGAATGTTTCCGGACTATCCAATAGTTGCTGAAAATCAGAGAAATCCAAGGTGACACTATCTCTTTTTGAGAAAGTTATATTAAAATAAGGAATAAACAAGCTTCGTAATTGTAGTCTTGTTGCAACTGTACCACGAATACTTTTTCCACGGGTATCAGATATTAAAACACCATAACGAATTAATCCTTTATAATAACATTCAGTTAATCCACTTAACTTACCTGTAAGTGGACCTGTTGAAATCTCTATTTTCCTGGGTTGCTTTGGAGGGCACTGATTATTATTTTTTGACTCCTTAGTGGATAAATCATAATAAAATATTTGTTGAATTGCCGTTACAATTTTGAGTAAATGTTCACCATATGCATCGTCTGATATAGATTCACTTTCATTATCAGAGTTACATTTATTCTTAACATTACATAATGAATTTAAGTAATCGCCCCCAGCTTTTCTTAACACCTTGTCCTGAATTTCTTTGGGTATTAGGGGTAAATCACTCTCACCATTGTTCTCTCCAACTTGCGTAAGATTGTTGTGTTCATTCTCTCCGCCTGTTGATAAAGTAAGCATATCGGAAAATATTCTAATTAATTCTCGAATGTCACTCGACCAAATATTGTAAAATACATCTGTACCATAGTATTTATTTGTCTCCGATGAACGAATAATCCGTGCACGCTCATTGTTGGATATTTTTGAATCTCCCAATAATTCCTTAAGAGTTCTATTTTGATTTGCAAACAAACTACATCTGTTTAATCTTTTTTCAAAAATGCTATCAATAATATCTTGACATTCTTTTATATCTACAACCAGAGATTTTGCACTGAGATCTATTAGATTATAATCATTATTATCTTCTAGTGTCTTATTATTGAGACCTGATGGTATAAAACTTTCAGTACTTTCTGTTGACACCTTAAAGAAGATAAGCGCACTCCTTCTAAATATAATTGGATTTAATATCCTTTGAGTACTTTCATTGATCATCGGTGTCGAATAGTCATCTAAGAAGAAAAAGAAAGATTTTCCAGTTACAAAACCGCAGTTCTCTTGAATAACTGAACACAACTTCTCTAAATAATCATATTCGACAAGAGACCAATTCTTTTCGCAATGATAGGCGTCATCCAGTTTACATTCATGCAATAATTTCTGACAATAATCAGAGATACTGTTTATTATACTCTCAGTTGATGAGCCGGTATATTGTATATTATCTCCAGAGAAGTAAGTAGACATAAATGATATTAACCAAGAGATGTCAATATCTTTCTGCTTAACTTCATCTTTAAGCCAATCTAAAACAATTAGAGTCCACTTTAAGTTGAAATAACAAATCACCTGTTTTCGTGCATCCCCCATTTTCTCTTTTGGTAACCAAGGGAATGCTTCCGATATGGTACGCGCATTTAAATATAATCCTACAAACCCATCTTCGCCATCAATACCAGCAGCACCAAGTTTTTTCTTTAAGTCATGGCTAACGCGCCTAAATATTGTAGTTTTACCACATCCTCGAAGACCAGTAAGTACAGAAATATTTCTATCAAACAACTCATCGGTTGCTAGAAATTTGGGGACGAAAAGGGCATTCCAATCATCATAACGATCACCAAGATACTCGGCAACCATAAAATCACTTATATTTCGGATACTAGACTCAACAGTGTCTTCTTTTGAAAATAGCTGGAATAGTTGTTCACGCAACTCTCTTGGATTTCGAACATAAGTTCCTTCAGTAATATTTATTTCTGTGAGTAATCTTGGAAATTTATTCTTGAGTACATCATAACGTTTTCTATCAGCCAATTCAAGATTGTGACTGTCGATTGATAATAAACCATCTTGAATTATTCTTGCAAGTCCCTTATAGTCATCTAACGATTCAACACAGGTAGGATCCTGCGAATACGTCCCACGCCCAAAATCAGTAATAAATACTTTTCTTCTATTAGGAGTTATGGATAAACTCGTTGGATTTTGGATTAATATATTTCCAGAATGAAAATCTGAATGTTGGATGCCCTGGACTTTACATGCATGAAAAATCTGGAGTGTAGTATCAATAACATCAATCAACATTTGCAATGTTAATTCTCGCTCCTCAATGATTTTCCTTAGATTTTTACCATTAATATAATCCCAGACAATATACAGATAACCCACACCCTCAACCTCTATATTTCCATGTGAATGGTAACGAACAACCCCATCAGTCTGTTCTAAACAGACAACTTTCGTGATTTCATTCTCCCAATTTGGTCGCAACCGATCTAATTCAATAAATTTAATTGCCCTATCTCCAAAACGCTCTTTAGATGCTTTATACACAGTCCCAACACACCCATCGCCAATATGATTACAAATAGTATAACCCTCAATATTTTTTCCAATAAATAAGTCGGAATGCATGTTTATCTCCTCTCCAATACAATAATTGTCTCTCTTTTAATAGATGTGTTTGCTTTTATCTGTTTTTTAGATGAGGGAATAGGGTCATAATATTTATCATAAAGATTATATTTTTTCTCTGCCATTTGAAGAATTAAATCAGCCAATTCAATAGGTCTCTGTTGATATTCGATTGTGACATCCCCAATAACTATAATACATTTATCTCCTTTTTTTTGAAAAGAAGACCATTTATTGACACATGTCGACATCATGCTTATGAAATTATTTTTGGAGGGAGATATTTTTTTGTCTAAATCTTTCCAATTATTCACCCCCAAGAACCACAATCGAAGTCGATTATCACGTCCATATGTGAGAGCTTTCATGTATGGGGGGCTTGTAATTATTGTAGCAATTCTTTTATATTTCAAATCAATATCTACTGCATCTGAACAATATACCTCTCTATCTAGTGAATAATCAAGAGACGGGATATTTTTATAGGAACGCTTGACTTTTGCAGACAACCTACTAAAAACATCACGATACTCATACATTTCAGGATATATTTCTTGTGGATATTTTGATTTTCGTAAATATGGGGTGCCATGACTTGCAGGATATGACAAAAAACCTGGACGTTGATGGTGTAAAATCCCCATTAAACAAGAAAGTAAAAACCATTCATTATTTTTCGATAAGATTGATACCCAGACAAGTATTTCTTTGAGAGTTTCAGGATGATAAAATTCTTCCACCCATTCTGGAATCTGCGGGAGTTTTACCTCATTTAATCTCTCTGTAACTACTTCATTATAGACATTTAATGAATTCAGCGCAAGATTTTCGGATGGATAAGGATGTGTTTTCCCCAAAGACAGAAGGTGTGCATATTTATTTAAATCATTTCCAATAACATTAAAGCCATTTGCCCATCCTTCAAGCAAAACAGTACCACTACCACAGAACGGATCGTATATTCTTTGTCCTTCTACTGCATATTCTGATATTAAATGACGTGCGCACTGACTACGCAATCTTCCTATATAAGGAGATAATGAATTTAACGAGTTAGTCTGAGACCCCTCGAAATTATTCAAAGCAGATGTATCCGTTATCATAGAGTACCCATAAATATGTATATAATATTTATATTATTCTGCTGTGTATAATTATATTTGTTCTCTATTTTTAGTTAATCTCAATGAAGATTTTCCATACTATGTCGAAAAATATTGATGTACCATTAAGAGACCCTACTTCTATTTTATCACTGACTTGATTGAAAATAAATACTGACAAATAATTAATGGGGTAATTTGTATCAATGAACATAACGGAGATTAATGAATGGGTGAATTATAAATCCCTCTTACTTTCAGTGTAAAATTTTCTTTGCTAGTTTCTTCACCCATCCAGGACACCATTTCACTGCAACCCCAAGCACCCGCTACTTCACCGTCCGCGACACGGTTGTCTCCTTCATGGTACAAAGGGTCTCTTTATGGGCATGTATTCTGTGCATACCCAACACGACTATTTACGGCAGCTGTGCAACTAATTTGAAGAAAGTCGGCCTTGCAGGTCTTGATACATCCAATATAGGCACTACATATGGCGGAAATGATTTCTCTGGGATATATGTTTGAATGGTATCGCATGCAATGAGTTCATCCACCGGAACTGAGACACAAATATCTCTGATATCTCCAATGTTTAGAGTCAGAGTATCTGAAAGAGAATCAGGATTTGTATCTTCAACAATTTCTCCCGGGAAGGTAAGTCTTGCAAAATCAGTTACATCCTTTAAAGTCTCCGGATCAAATTTGCCTTGAGCCAAATCAAGTACGATTCTGAATTCATTTTGCCAGGAGTAATCTAGTGATTTGCAGAATTCATTATAGGGCCGACCATGGGAAAAAGTAACATTGTATTCAACCCTCATAAAAGACGCCCAAAAATCAGTTTCAAATCGCCGAAGCATTTCTGAACAGACACGGCGCAGAAATTCATGCGGATGGTGAATGATAACTGCAGTATCGCCAAAGTCTGCAATACGAGGGTCTGGTTGGATAAATTGCCCGCGTTTCTCATCATACTCTAATGCATAAAGACAAAATATTTTCTCTCTGTACGTTAGTACATCAATCACCCCAACCTGGTTTGGTACTATCTCTGAAATTTTGCCTGTGGAATCTATTGTGTGTGCATATGGATTATGATGGTTTTCAAATGATTGAGAAAAACCTTCGAGTGAGTCGCCTCTGAACTGGTTATTTGCATCCTCACTTCGTCTCGAGATGTCACCAAAGCAAGCTATTGCCCGCATGAATACTTCGCCGTCCAGAAGTTTCTCTGCCCATTTACGATTTACCACTTTCACCAGGAAGTAGGGTTTTTCGTGGTGTGATTCTAAATTGCGCAGATGATGAGTATGATTGTGGCGGAGAAATATTGCTTCTCCCTTTTTCTGTTTTGTTGAGTTATCCACGAAAATTGAAGTTCACACAACTTCAAGGTGATTCTATTTTTTTGGTACAGCACAAGATAAGATAGTGCCAATAATTTTCTACTCTCAGTTTTCTAGATTGGTCAATACAGTTGTATGAGAGGGAATAAGTGACTCTGTTATCATCATTCCCAAATGGAATAAACAGATACATAAATATATTACATATTACTGAATATCATGTATAATTGGGGTGGTTATATGAAAAGACTTGATATAATATCTAATTTCAGATGTTTAAATAAATATTTTAACGGTTGGAAGCTTGGTCACTATGTTACTGTTTCTAAAGACTGTAAACTGATAGCAAAATCATTGGAAGATAATCCAGAAGCAGTTCAAGACTGGTTTGCGCCATCTAACAGAAGAATGTACAGAAAACTGCTGGGATATTATGAGAAGGCCAAGACGAATCCATTTAGATATGACTCAGGGTTGGTGAGTTTGGATTTACGCAATCAAAAGAGCAACAATGGGGAATTAAAAGAGATTCCGTTTATCTTCACTCCTTACCTGATGATGAATTTCATTACTGACTGGCATACTAAGACAAAGAAAACACATTTTCTAAGTAAACGCGAACGTGTGAACAAGTCTTTGATTCCTCAACGAGCTATCGGCGTTGGAATGGTGCTTTCAATAATTGCACTTCGTGGTTCTGCCCGCAATAATGATTCGAAGCCATACATAATCCTCATAAAAAGAAACAATAAAAAACCTGATGGGAAATCGGGAATCCGTGATGGTGAGTTAGACACTGCAGTTGTAGAAGGTATTAACTGTGGTGACTTTGAAATAGGTGGAAATTATGACTATCCTTATGAAGCAAATCTTGAATCAATTGCAGTTCGCGCCCTCCGTGAAGAAAGAGGCATTAACTATGCTTTGCTGGATGCATACCATCTCATTCAGATGCCAAAAAGATACTATCTTGGGTTTGATTATGAATGGCAGCAATGGAATTTTTTCGGCACGGTAAAAATAGATTGTACTGTTGAGGAGCTTGTCCGTCAAAGTCATTATTTTTCCAAAGATGTTTTTGAAACAAATGATATTCTGGCAATGCCTTTTAATAAAAATACTGTATGCTATCAAATCTCTCAGCGAAATATCACCGTTGGAAGACATGGAATTGATACGCAAAAATTCAGTGATATAGAGAATAAGGGGATGTGGAACACAGGATTTTTCTCTGTGGCATTTGCCTTTTTAGAAGAAGGGGAGAATATATTTAACAATCTCCATAACAGTCTATCCAGTAAAGCAACGGTAGGTAAACCCAGGGCCTGTGTGCGCAAAGGCATGAACTGGCTTTCGCAAACTATATCCTCCATAAATATTGGGTGGAATGGTGTCCTCCTTGCCATTGCTTTGATAATTACAGTAATTGTTATCTTCTGTCCGTTTATTCCGGACATTGTTGCATTGTTTTCCTTACTGTCAGCTCTGGCACTATTCAGAACGCAGTATGTTGCTTCCAATAATATCCTCCACATCCCAATGAAAGAAGCAGCTAATACCTGTGACTTAGAACAATTTATCGGTCTTACTATCTTAGATGGGGAAATCTATGACTCTTCAAAAAAAGAGCACACTCATGAGCGAGAAATTTATCTGCAAGTGGACACGAAAAGAGGACTCGGAGATAAAGTAACTTGCCAGGTTTCCAGATCCTGCAATGTATTTCCAGAAGACTCAGAGGATAAACAAAACTGGTGCCGTCTGTCGTGCGGGGAGGAAGTAGTAGAGATTCCACACTGGATTTTCCGACCGGATAACGGGAATAAGTGTCCTGTCAGGGTTGTACTTTCTCTGGTTTCTGAAAATAAAATGATTCTCTTTGAAAAGGATGGAAAACAGGGGTTGAAGAACTATGTTGATTCAAAGATTGATTTGATGGATATTGGGTGCATAACGAAGAGGTATGTTCCACTCAATCTTCTGTCAAAACATGGTGAAATTATCAAAAAGATAAATATTGAGGAATTTCAACCTAAGATAATAAACTACAAATATCTTCTTCAGAGGGAAAAAGGGAATGGAGATATAGAATACATCATTATTGGGCACATCTACCTGCAGAAGGAAATCGACTGTATTCCTCCAACTCTGAGTAGTTTTGGCGAGTATCTGCTCACTCCTCTGAGCCGTGATATCTTGAAGTCGGATTATTCCTTGAAGTTTGATTCGGTAAATAATTGTGCAAATGATTTGGTGATAACTGAATATCTTGGATACAAACTTCCAGAGTATGGAAGATAATTTTCTTTTCTTTTCGGATATATCAAACAACCAAACACTGTTATCGCGTTGTTTGGCTGGTATTCTGCAGTTGTGCTCTATGATTCTTGTTGGAAATCCTCTCATTTTTTGTGAGGGTAAGGTGTTTATTCATCCTATTCTCCTGTTGTCAACACGCGCAGCTTTTCGGAGTTGTCAGTAGATGTTACGGATTATTCTCGGTAAGTTGAGGTGACTATTACGACAGGTAAAATTCTAATATCTATTATTGCCGATAGAATAATATATTCCGAAAACAGAATGGATAATATGTGTGAAAATTCAGAAAACAAGAATTTTATCTTCCCGCGGTGGGTATTAATTGTAGAGAAAATACTGTTAATTATATTGGGAATTATTCTGTTAGGTGGTTGTATTGTGCTCCTTGTCTGTTCCAAATTCACAGTAGAATATATAGTTTGTGTTATTTGCCTTACAGTAATCATTTGTCTATTCCTTATACTTCATACAATCTTGACATTAAAGATAATGGGGTATGAATTTGAGTTGGAATTAAATAAGATTGAGTTGGAGTCGGAAGAAAATAAGGCGAACAATACTGTAAATCAACCGCAAGTCGTGTAATTACTTTAACCGTGTCCTCAGCAAGATTAAGATTGAAGTAGACACAACTTAGAGGGAATTCATTTTTTTTTTTTTGGTAACACCCATATCTTACCTCCACGATAGAGAGTGCCCCGCTATTCATACATATGGATATCAGATATGGAATTCCAGCTCATGTCCTTTATCGCACCCGCATTCAACATCAACACCCCAAACCACAGCCGCAGAAACCCCCGCAGCACCTTCCTCCGGCACCCGGCGGGACAAAAAGCCAAATACGTCTTCGCCTGATACGATACAGGCGGGCGCAAAAACACCGGTTGCAAATAGCTAACGATGTGTGGAATGCCGCAGATATCCACACACGTAATTTCCTGAGTGAATCATCTCCTCAAGAACACTTTTTCACCCCGCAATAACATATCTATCTGGATTAGAGAAATATCTCTATTTCCTTAAACTTTTCACATAATCAAGGACTGTACTGACTGCAAAGTCAAGTGTTTTCATCCGGAGAAGTTTTGCAGCACCAAAGTAGAATATGATACCGACCGGAATCTGAATGCAGAGTGTAATCAATGCAGAGAAGCCCAAAAACTGTATGCTGTAAACAATTCCTGCCATTATTGCGGATAGGAGGATGAACGGACAGAGATCTTTGAGCATCTCTTTGTAGGTATATCCCAGGAGTCTGGTGTTTGGATATCCGTTGATGAGGACTGCAAGCGTTTTCGAGACCAGAGCTCCAACTGCTACTGTCATTACTCCGAAAGGAAGGGTGCAGATTAAACAGCTGTATCCGATAATTTTCTTGATGATTTCAAGTCTGAGGAGGGTATCAGTTCTGCCGATTGCTTTGATTGCTGCAAGGTTTGCGGAAGTAATCGGCTGAAGGGCATAGTAGATACAGAAGATTTGCAGGAATGGCACGCAGAAGAGCCATTTGTCTGTCAGGAGAAGGGAGACAAAGGGTTCTGCGACAGCGGCAAGCCCGAACATTGCCGGGAAGGTGATGAAAGCATTGGTCGAGAGGGCTTTGCTGAGCATGAACTTGAGTGCCTTTTTGTCATCCTGGTATTTTGCATATGCCGGGAAGAGAACAGCCTGCACTGTTCCGTCAAGAGAACTGCTGAGGAATTTTGGATACTCTTCTCCTTTGTTATAGAAGGCAAGAGAAGGTTTATCGTAGAATGCACCTATAGTGAGGTTTCTGATACTGTCATACATCTGATGGATGAGAGATGAGACGAGGAGTTTCCATCCGAAGGAGAAGAGACTTTTTGTTCTTGTCAGAGAGAAGAGGAGTTTAGGTTTCCAGCCGACCAGTATCTGGAGCGTGAGGGCGATAAGGACCGCTGATGTTAACTGCTGACCAACCAGAGCCCAGACGCCGTATCCCATGAATGCGAGGACGATTCCGACAATTCCTGAGATCAGCGCGGCAATGATAGATACAATAAACTGTTTTTTGAACTGGAAGTTTCTCGAGATGAAAACCTTCTGCATGCTGGAGATGACGCCGATTAGAAGTGTCAGAGATAAGACACGCAGTACCGGGATGAGCAGCGGCTCATCATAGATGTCTGCAATGAACGGGGATGCCAGGAAGATTACTCCATACAGGAGGATAGATACGCAAAGAGAGATGTAGAATACCGATGATGTATCGGCATCAGTGATTTCTTTTTTCTGGATTAATGCACTGCTGAATCCGCTGTCAATAAATATCTGGGACAAGGTGATGAAGACCGTTGCAATGATGAGGATTGCATAGTCTTCCGGTAAGAGGAGGCGGGCGAGGATAATACCGATGATGAGCTGCGCTCCTCCTGCTCCGCATTGTTCCAGGAACTTCCAGATGAAGGAGTTGACAACGGTGTTTTTGAATGATTCAGCCATGTGTTACCGCTTTGCTTTTATCTTCGCAGAAATTTCTTCCAGGCAGGCTGACGGATTTCTATTGCGTCATAACTGCACATTTCATGACAGCAGTAACATCTGATGCATTTAGCTGTGTTGAATTCGGCTTTCCGGTTTACAATTTTTACTGCATCAACGGAACAGATGTTGGAACACTGTGCACAACCGATACAGTTATCCGGTTTGACTGCCGGGTATGCATAGATGTGGCGGTGGAATTTCTGTGCGATGATGCCAAGTCCGCGGGGTTTTGTGTCGCGTGTTATGGCTTTCTTTGGGCAGGCATCCTCGCAACCGGAACAATGTATACATTTTTTCAGATTGACATGTGCATGATTGTCCTGAATCCCGATTGCCTGTGCCGGACAGTATCTGACACAGGAACCACACCCGATACAGTCTGATTGAGAGATGACAGGACGGTAAATATGAGTTAGACCAAAAAATCTGAGACTGCGTCCAATATACTGTCTGGGAATACTATGGAGATAATTTCTTAATCCTGATTTGGAATTCGGAATCCAATCTGGTTGAGGCCGATAATAAGATGGCATTCTGAAATCAGAAAGCGGAGTAAATTCATCACCAACAATTTCCACATCAGTTATCCGAACCTTTCCGCGTTTAACTGCCTCAGCTGTTGTCGGGACGGATAAGGGGTCGATTCCAATCAGTTTCTGTGCCGCAACGTCTTCTGCGTAGATTGAAGATGATGCGAGAATATATCCAATCTCTTTTGGTGTTCCATTATTTGGTCCGTCGCCTTCCATTCCCACAACAGCATCCATTACGACAAAGTTCGGTTTTACTATCTCATTCAAATCAATGAGCATATTGACAAATTCGCTGATTGTCTGGAATCTTCTATGCATCATTGATTTGTGGAGGCCGGGTACTACACCAAACGTGTTTTTAATCGCACCGGTGTAGTGCGTTAAGACGTGTGTCTTTAATTTGCAGACGGAGATGATGATGTCTGCATCTTTTACCGCATCTATTATCAGGAAACTCTTTAGCGAAACACCATTTGGATTATCCCAATTGGAATACGAGGGGTCATAATTCAGAGTTAATCCAAATTCTGTAGTAATTTTTTCTATGCCACAATGTAGATAAACTGATTTTAATCTTGCATGACTCAGTTTTCCACCCGGAGAATCTGCAATTTCCGGAAATCCTCCTCTCTCTATAACATAGCGGGTGACTGCATAGACCACATTCGGGTGCGTGCACACCCCACGCTCAATACAGTCTTTGCTGTGTGTTAAGAGGTTGGGTTTTATCAGAACCCGTTTGCCCACAACATCAGGAAATGTTCCTGTACGTTCTATGGCATTGGAGACGGCCTGATATACTGCATCTCTGTTATATGAAGTACAGGAGGATACTGCAACAGTTTCAGTCATAGTATCTCAGACCAAAGGATGTAATCATTCTGCTTTTTATAGATTGAGAAGGCATACAAGTATCATTTACAATATCATAGTTGTTATTTACATCCGTAAATACTTCCAAGAAAATTGGAGAGGATGAGGCATCCGAAACAAAGTCTTTCAAACAAGCATCAAATTCATCCTTCGTCTTTGCAGACATATATCGGAAGCCGCGCGATTCCACCCAAGCTTTTGCTTCAGTAGTATGAGCTGCGCCAATATGTTTAGGTAAGTTTTCAGTCATTCCTAACCATTTCACTGCATCAGCATAATAAAATATTTCACCGCACCCATTGTTATTAAGCACAATCCTCACATTATTTCCAATATAGCGGTTCCACAGTCCATTCATATCATAGAAGAAACTTAAATCACCAATGATAAGAAATGATAACTTGTCTGTCAAGAAAGACTGACCAATAAATGTTGAAAGCGATCCATCAATTCCATTTGTTCCTCTGTTACAGTAAACATCAATAGAAGAGTCAATTGCTAGCGCATTTCCCAAGCGGACGGTTGTGCTATTTGCAAGGTGGAGTAATGAGTTCTTTGGGAGATTATTTAACAAATGAAGTGTTACATAAACATCAGACCAAGGCAATGAATCATATTCTGGAGTTGAGACAGATGCTTCCCATGTCTTGCAGTAAGTGTTATTACAATTCCCTGAATTTGTATGCTTAAGGATATTTTTGAAGAATTCAAGAGATCTACATTCAAAAACATCAGTTATACAGTGCCACGGATCATTGAAATGCCCATCTCCTGTAATCATCCAATGCTTGAATCTTTTACCAAATGTTCCAACCCTCTTTTTTATATCAGATAACATATTCCCATTAACAGTTATAAGAATATCGGGTGCCAACTCTTCAAGTTTAGTTCCTGATATGGGTGTTTGAAGATAAGTGAGAACACTACCAACACAATGAAGATTAGAAAGATTATCAGTAATATAAACAACATTATATTTTTCAGCGAACTCTTCCAACACAGCAACATCTTCATTATTATGGGGGAGATGTTGCCCATAAAGAACCATAATTTTACCTGCCTTTTTTAATTCATTGGCCTTAGATGCCCATTCAGAATCGGTAGAATTTCCAGAGGTGAGCGTAACTTTTGTAACCTCTGGCAATGATGAATTAATAACATATTTTTTTAAAAATTCATTTTTCACATCAGTAACACTACTGATAGAATCAAATTCAATAGTATAATTAATATTTACTGGCGAGGGATCGTGATGATTCAATTCTAAAAGTGCTTCATTAATTAAACGTTGACAGTAATAAAAATCATCCCTTGTATAAAGCGGAGGAATCTCTACTTTTTTACAAATGACATTTGTTAATGCAGATTGCGGAATCATTTGTTCTGCCTGATATAATAATCGTGAGTTATTATCTGCAGTTAACGCGAGTAATGGGAGATGTTGGAAACTGGCTTCTGTTAATCCCGACAGGTAGTTACACACAGCAGTTCCTGAAGTACAAGCTATCGCAACCGGTTTCTGCAAAGATTGAATCAAACCAAGTGCAAAAAAAGAAGCACTCCTTTCATCAACAATGGAGTAACACTGAAAAAATGAATCCGTTTCAAGAATATTTACCAATGGAGTATGGCGAGTGCCAGATGAAATAACAACATGATTTATGCCATGCTTTTTCAGAAGTTCAACCAATACCTTTACATTTGAGTAGGGAGGATAAGCAGAGTTCTTCATATGATGAAACCTTATGTATTGTGTATGTACATATTATATCACATACTAAATAAAACAATTGTACAAATAGAGATTTATGGGGTTGGAATAGCTCAGCGTGGCTTATCTAGCTTTATTATATAAAGCCACTCAAGCAATAAAATAACTCTACCTACAACATGATATCAGATAAGCAAAGGACTTTCTGCGCCATTCTTCGAGTTTTTCTGCAGGCTTTGTGTAGTCGATATCTGTCACCGTATCTGGAAGTTTCTGTGCAGAATCATACAACCGGTCAAGCAGGTCAAAGCGTTTCAGATGGTCTTCAATGCGCACATTCTGGGGATAGGGGGCAACGGAATAGAATGGCTTCCTGTTGATGATGGAAAACATTGTTCCATGGAATGACGGGGTAATTACTGCTGAAGCATTCGCAAAATACCAGACAAACTCCTCTGGTCTGACATAATTATGCTTCACGAAGTATTTGCAGAACACACCTTTGTTATGAAGCCACACTATTTTTAAGCCTGATTTCTTGGCAATATTTTTTACCGCACGGAAATATTCCGGATCTGTACCGAAAGAATATGATAACAAGAACTTCTGCGGGTGTTTTGCCGGTTCCTGAGCATACTCCATCCATTCTTCGGCAGTCAGAAGAAGCGTTGGGTCAAGGACACATTGCACATCTTTTCCCGTATGTTCCTGGACAAATGGTACTGCAGAGCACTCGCGCACAGAGATTGCATTCAGGTTCTTTGTATACTCTTTGAAATCAGGCAAATGCTCATCAGGAACTGCAGAGCGTCCCATACTTGCTGCATATGTACAGGTCTTCGCAGTTTCCGGGAGATTATAGAAGAAGAAGGCAGGATCTAATTTATTGCCGGTCAGGTGGGATGCCCAAATCTGATCACTGCCTGCGATGTAGAGATTATATTCTTCGTGATTTGGGAGGTCGGCGTATGTTGAGTATGTGGATTTGGAAAGGGGTAAATTGCGTGAGATGGTGTCTTTGAAATACCGGGAACGCTTATTTGTCTGTGGGTAATCCAGTGTCTGGCATACGATGGAGTATGGGATTGTGAGTAGATTTTTCAGGAGAGAGTCTTTTCGATTATATTTTGGGAAGGAGAAGGGGCGGTAACCTGACAGAAGATATTTGGGTTGATAGTTGATGACCGTTACCGTGTGTCCTTTCAGGTGAAGTACGGTTGATAGAGCGTACGTCTGCAGAAATGCTCCATAATTATATGCCGCGTGGAATGTCAGGATGCCGATTTTCATAGACTTATCTCATGAATGGAGTAATAACATATATTAGATGATATGGGATAAAGAGATTGTGCTGTATGAGTAACTGTGAATTGTTTTTCTAGTTTGAGCTCTCCTCCCTCGATTAAATTTCAGAGATGGGCATACATGGAGCTTTTGCCATTCTCATAGAAAGTATTGTACTTGTATGTATTGTACTTGAAATTTAAGTACTCCTCATCGTTATAGTGAACAATGCCTGCATTACCATCGCCTGCAGCTGTTCGAACGACCAGATTATCTTTTAGATAGAGATTGTGACGGAACACCACATATGGATAATCAATGTTCTCCTGATGTTCAGAGAACAAGAGGGCCATACCTATGGGTCTATTATAGTGCGGTAAATCATATGAATCCATACCTGGATTCGAAGAGTAGTATAGGTTTGTTCGGTGATCGGAATAGATGTCTGAACCATATGGAATAGATAATGCAAGCGTTTCAAACAAAGCCAAGTCGTCTGCATCAAAATGATAGGGACTGACATCCAAGATTGATTCATCAAACATTGTACTGTCCCTACCCTGAGAGAGAACAGGAGAGGCCACAACCAACAAAATGCACAGACAAACAGTAAGTATCAATGCGATATTCTGTTTCTTTGATTTTTTATAAATAATATTCAGCAGGACACAGAATCCAATCCCCAATCCAACTGCAAATATCGGCGCAAGGATAAATCTCCATCGGATAACCTGAAACATATTAACCACCTGTGAGGAAATATCTGCAATTCCCGGGAGGAAGAATATCAGAAAGAGAACTATCGTTGGAAGGAGAATGAGAACGGGGTATTTTCCCTCATCAGTTTTTCGAGAGAAATAGTAGATCATGCAGTAGAGAAGAACAAGCATTACGGCAGATGCACTACAATTCACCCAGAATGTGATGTCAAATGTTTCAGTGACACTTACAACAGCATTTTGCATTCCGGCGTCTTCTGGTGAAAATAATCTTATCGTAAGAGAAGAAAGGACTGAGGATAAGTAAGTATACATGAAATAGAGAATCGGGATGGTATAGAACAGTATGACAATGCCTCTCTGTATTTTGGAAAAATTATGTTTGTAGAACACCGCTGAGAAGATAATTACTGCCATAAAGAAGAAAGCAAGCGGCAGGGTCATGTGATGGACTAGTGTCATATAGAATGTAAAGAATCCGCTCAGAAATAAACGGAGTACCGGGTGCATATGGCCTTCATCCATGAAAAAGAGATAGAGAATAACCAGAAATGCCATAACGGCAAATACTGACGGCATAATACATACTGCAAACTCAAGAACTGATGGAATCATCAGGAAGGAAAAGGCTGCCGATTCCGAGATACGCTGTGATTTGGTAAGATGTTTTGCGATATAATAGACAAAGAGAGAACTGACAATAGTAAATGGAATGTGGAAGAGGTAGGCAGCAGCATGAACACCTAAACCGCTGAGCAAGGATCCGCATGCAATATAGATGTGATATAATCTGAAGAAGAAGTATGCTCCTGCAATATCGGCAGGAAGTATACTGCCAGATACAAGAATCGCTTCAATCCATTGAGAGTGCGCAAAGATATCACTTGATGGGAAACTCAACGTGAAACCAAATACCCGAATATACGAGAATAACAATGTTGTTAAGATTAGTTCTATAAGAATAGCTTTGCTATTTGTATGTTTGGAGAATATCTGCACTATTGTAATCCCATAAAGGAGAACAATAAGGAAGAGGAATAATCCGTCAAACTCCTGATTCCAGATTGCCCAGATGTATGTTATAGTAAATATGAGTGCATAAAGCAGACATAATCGTCTATGGGGAATGTTGAATGAGAGATTTTCTGCAACAGATAATGGTGTGTTCCAAATCGTTTTCTTGTTCCATATAAGAATGATTGATATGATGAACAGCGGTATGAGGATAATTGCTGCCTTGAAGAGAAGATAAATTTCACCTAATAACAGCAGACCTGATGCTACAACCAGAACTGCTGCAATTGAGAGATGCGGCATATACTGCAACAATTTGTGAAATATAGTTGTTAGAGAATCTCTTATATCAATCATGTTAGATTATGCGCATCCTTAACTAATATGATGATTAATTTTTGTGGGCAGTATCTGATTAATGTTTTGGTGAGTGGGTTAATATCAATTACTGTAATTTCTCATCGTCTGGAAAATATTCTACTTCATCGATATTGTTGATGAGATACTCTTGTTATTAATTGTAGTAACTATCCAATTCTTCTATCCTGCGTAATAGATAATTGTCTGTCCGGTTATTTGTATAAATGCCAGATGTAATTAATGAATATTTTTGAAATACATGTGAGTTAGATTGTATTATTTTATTCATCTTTGCTGTATGTCTTCAATTTATCAATTAATAACTTGTATTTTCCACAGGCAATCTCCCTCTTAAACTCTTTTGCCCTATTAAATCCGTTTTCAGACATTGTCTCTCTAAGATTCGTGTCATTAAGCAACAGAGTTATTTTGTTCATCATATCTTTTTCTGATTCAGTCAACGGTGCGCCTGGTTCGGGATAATCATCTGTCTGCTCTGCACAAAGCAATCCATATTCCCCACCTCCCAATACTTCGCGCGGACCATATTTACAATCACTGGCAACAACTGCACACCCACATTCCATTGCCTCTACAAGAACAATACCAAATCCTTCAAACAAGGAAGAGGAGACAAAGATGTCAGATGCACGCATGTATTTATATACATTCTCGACAAAACCCGTAAATAGTACTTTTTCTTCTAAATTATAATAATCCACCAGGGATTTATAATAAGATGCAAGTTTTCCAGATCCACAGAGAACCAGTTTGCATGGTGTCTTTTTCTCAATTTCTGCAAAGACACGGATAAGGTGCCACTGTCCTTTTTGGCCGGTGAGTCCTCCAACACAAACGATGATGGGATTATCTGTTTTGAAAAATGCCTCCTCGACAATTTCGTCTTTCATCTGATCTATTTTCTCAATATTGATTGGATTGTAAATCACCCGAATATTTTCTTTTGGGATTGAAAAATCATTTACCAGCACATCTCTCAAACCTTCAGATACTGTTACGATTTCATCGGCGAGTTTTCCAGATAAGCGACAAACACTTTGTTTGATAAACGAGTGGAGATGTGACATTCCAGAAATATGAGAGGGTTTTTCATGAATCGAAATGATGGATTTAACTCCCAACAAACGACAGGTAAGAAGATTGAGCAAGTTTGTTTCCGGGTGTGTACTGAGGATAACATCAGGGCGATGTTGTCGGACTAATGAAATATACCTGAGCAAAAGACGAAGACCATAATACGGCAGTTTGATTAAACGTGGGACATTTGGATTTGGGGTGCATAATGCAATTGGCGGTACATTGGTTTGGAATACTGGTTTTTGGCGACCGGATGTTGTAATCACCTGACAATCCATACTCTTAGATAACCCAAGAGATAATTCCGAGACAACATACTCAGTGCCACCATGGCTCAAACTGTTTACCAATATGAATATCGAACTCATATGCTTTCAAACCCTCTTACTATAGAATACATTTTGTAGATGGTGAATGATTAATGTTTTGTTCATTTTGTTAACATCTATTTTTGTAAGATTTTTTGTATGATGAAATATCTGTGGATTCCTTGACAATGTGATTGAAAAAATCTTCAAACCACCA
>JAFQPT010000369.1 GCA_017411665.1 Oscillospiraceae bacterium
AGATGGGCGTTCTGCTGTGTCTGGCGGAAGGGGAAGGTACGATCTCCGAAGGCATTTACGATACCCGCTTTAAGTACTGTGATGAGCTGCGTCGAATGGGTGCGGATGTCACGGTCAACGGTGCAAAAGCAACCTTCCATGGCGTGGAAAAGCTCCATGGCGAACGTGTGCGCGCATGTGACTTGCGTGCAGGTGCTGCGGTTGTCATTGCGGGTCTGGCTGCGGAAGGTGTGACCAGTGTGGAAGATATCCACTACATTGAACGCGGCTATGAAGATTTTGTCGGCAAGCTGACCGGACTGGGCGCAAAAATTCGCCGTGAGTCCGATGACTGCCTGCAGTGCAAGAGCTGGTAAAACACTTGATGGAAATTACCACCATTGCAAGCGGCTCCAAGGGGAACTGTGCATTTGTTCATGCGGGAGATACCTCTCTGCTGATTGATGCAGGGATTTCATATCTGCGCATCAAAAATGCTTTGGAGGAACTGGGAACAAATCCAAAGCGGCTCAGCGGTGTGTTTGTGACCCATGAGCATTCCGACCATGTAAAGGGACTGCTGACGTTACTCAAGCGTACCGAGCTGCCCGTCTATGCGCCCATGCTGGTGGCAAAGGCACTGCGTGGGATGCTGCCTTGCTATGCGGACCGCATCTGCACCATTTCCGTGCGTCAGCCGATTAAGGTGAACGGCGTGACGGTTACCGCCTTCGAAACCCCGCATGATACACCTCAGTCTGTTGGATATCGTGTGGACCACGGAAGTGAGAGCTTCAGCCTTTGCACAGACCTTGGACACATCACCGATGAGGTGCTGGACCATATTACATACTCCGGTAGCGTTGTGATAGAGTCCAATCATGACGTGACCCGATTGCGCTTGAGCAGTTATCCCAAGCATTTGCAGGAGCGAATCCTGTCCAATCGCGGACATTTGAGCAATGAGGCTTGTGCCAGAATGGCGATTTGGCTGGCAGAGCACGATACCAAACAGTTTGTGCTCGGTCATATCAGTCAGGAAAGCAATACCCCCCGTATGGCTATGACGGTGGTTGGCGGGGAATTGGAAAAGGCAGGATATGGACATTTATCCTGTCAGCCTGCACCTGCAAACGATCTGCTGACCATCATTGAGAAAGGGGCAGAACCATGCTGACTGTGAAGCTCATTTGCGCAGGGCGCATGAGAGAAAAATTTTATATCGAAGCATATAAGGAGTATGTCAAGCGTTTGGCTGCCTTCTGTAAGTTTGAAGAAGCGGAAATCAATGAGGTGAAGACTTCCGATGATGCGTCTCAGAAGGAAATTGACCAGGCACTGGACAAGGAAGCCAATGAAATTCTGGAAAAGATTCCTCAGGGAGCGTATGTAATCGCCATGTGCGTGGAAGGAAAGAAGCTGTCCAGTCCTGCATTGGCAGAGCTGGTGGCACAGCGCAGCATGTCCGGCGTGAGCAAAATCTGTTTTGTGGTCGGCAGCTCCAACGGCTTGCATCAGCGAGTCAAGCAAAGAGCGGATTTCCGACTTTCCATGTCCGATATGACATTTCCTCATCATCTGGCAAGAGTGATGCTTGCCGAGCAAATCTACCGTGCGTTCACCATCAACGCGGGCAGAAAATATCATAAATGATTTCAATCGCTCTCCTGCGGAGCGCGATTGAGCCAATCCCCGCCTAAGGCGATGGATAAGCAGCCTTCTGCAGCGCACTCGCGTTGCTCGCACGTTTGAAGGCTGAGCGGTGTTTTTCGCTTCGCACATGTCGGCGCGAAAAAACAAGCTTGAATTTCTTTCGCATCTGCGATGCGAAATTCTGCGAAGCGTGCGCAATATTTGTGTATAACCCCATTATTATATCGCATCTTCGAAGATGCAAAATTCATTATTTAAGGGAGACGATACCAATGAGAACATTCAAAGAAGAGTACCAGCGCTGGCTGGACAGCCCCGCACTGAGCGAAGCAGAATGGCAGGAACTGAAGGCTATCGAAAATGACGAAAAGGAAATCGAAAGCCGTTTCTTTGAACCCCTGTCTTTCGGTACTGCAGGTCTGCGCGGCACTTTGGCTACCGGTCTGCGCAACATGAACATCCATGTTGTTCGCCATGCAACTCAGGCATTCGCTAACGTTATTAAGGCTGAAGGCGAAGAAGCTGTTGCACGCGGCATCGCAATCGCATATGACTGCCGTATTAACAGTGACGTGTTTGCACGTGAAGCAGCATGCGTTATGGCAGCAAACGGCATTAAGTCCCTGCTGACCGAAAGCCTGCGCCCCACTCCCGAACTGTCCTTCATGGTTATCAAGTACGGTACCATTGCAGGTATCAACATCACTGCAAGCCACAACCCCAAGGAATACAACGGTTACAAGGTATACTGGGAAGACGGCGCACAGTTGCCCCCCAAGCAGGCAGACGCAGTTGCAGCTGAAATGGCTCGCATCGACATCTTCAACGATGTTAAGGTTGCTGATTACGACGAAGCTGTTGCTTCCGGCATGATCACCATCATGGGCAAGGAAACCGACGAAGCATTCCTGGAATGCGCTCTGGGTCAGGTTATCTATCAGGAAGAAATCGACAAGGCTGCTGACGTTAAGATCGTCTTCACTCCCTTCCACGGCACCGGTCACATTCTGGTTCCCGAAGCTCTGAAGCGCGCAGGCTTTAAGAACATCTACCCTGTTGCTGAACAGATGGTAATCGACGGCAACTTCCCCACCGTAGCAAGCCCCAACCCCGAAAACCCCGAAGGTTTCTATCTGGGTGTTGAACTGGCTGACAAGGTAGGCTCCGACCTGATCATCGGCACTGACCCCGACGCTGACCGTATCGGCGTTATGGTTCGCGGCGACGACGGCAAGTTCCTGCCTATCACCGGCAACCAGATGGGCGCTCTGCTGCTGGACTACATCATCACTGCTCGCAAGGCTACCGGCACCATGCCCGAAAACCCCGCAGCGCTGAAGTCTCTGGTTTCCTCCGAAATGACCCGCGTCATTGCTGAAGCAAACGGCGTTTACATGGCAGAAACCTTCACCGGCTTCAAGTTCCTGGCAGAAAAGATCAACCAGTTCATCGCAGAAGGCAGCCACAACTTCATTCTGGCATTCGAAGAATCCTACGGCTACATGGTTGGCAACTACGTACGCGACAAGGACGCTGTTACCGCTGCTGTTATCATTGCTGAAATGGCCGCTTACTACTACAACAGAGGCATGAACCTGAAGCAGGCTCTGGAC
>JAFQPT010000370.1 GCA_017411665.1 Oscillospiraceae bacterium
TAATCGACTGACCACCCCCGGTATCGGTGGGGAATGCGGCGCAACTCTGGGGAATAACCGTCTGCTGTTCCAGGGTCTGTTCCTGGCACCTCATACGGTTGCGCAGGCACTGAAGACCTCCGTATTCTGTGCGGCACTGTTTACTGATTTGGGGTTTGAAACCTATCCCACGCCTTATGAACAGAGAGACGACATTGTACAGATGGTCAAGCTGCGGTCTCCCGAAAATTTGAAGAAGTTCTGTAAGGGGATCCAGGCGGGGTCTCCCGTGGACTCCTTTGTGACTCCCGAGCCTTGGCAGATGCCCGGCTATGACTGCGATGTCATTATGGCTGCGGGCGCATTTATTTCCGGCTCTTCCATTGAACTGTCTGCGGACGGTCCCATGCGTGAACCTTACATTGCATATGTGCAGGGTGGTCTGACATATGAATCCGGTAAGCTGGGCATTATGCTGGCAGCTTCCGAAATGATGAAGGATTAAGCTGCATAAAATAGGCATAGAGGTGATTCTATGCTGAGAAAACGATGGAGTAGACGACCGATACGGGCTCGTCTTCCGCATATAAGCAAATCACATTTTCTGACTGTGGCATTGATGGTGTCAGCCGCGGTTATATTAGTGTATATACTGCGTGCGTCCGTACTGCTGCGGGAGTTGTCGGGGGAAATGGCATTGTCTGATGCTAAGGATACTGCCATTGATACAGTCAATGAAGCGATGCTTTTGATGATGACTCGAGGGAACTATGATTACGATTATTTTGTTGATTTGGGAGTCAGTGGAGACGGGCAGGTTACATCATTAAATGCCAACATGTCTCGCATCAATGCATTTTCCTCTGCGCTGCTGGAATATGTGGGGCAGCTGGATCGAAAGAATATTGAGGCGTCCATTCCTTTGGGAAATTTGACTGGTTCCAGCTTGCTGCTTGGACGTGGTCCCGAAATTGTGATTCAAATGATTATGGTGACCTCTCCGCATATTCGGTTTCGCAGTGAACTGTCCGCGGCCGGAATCAATCAAACGGAGCATCGGTTGCTTCTGGATGTTGTGGTAGATATTGATTTGCTTGTACCTTGGGGAACTGTTTCCACACAGGCTGTCACAGAGGTTCTGATTGCCCAGACAGTGATTGTGGGGCGTGTCCCGAATTTATACATGAACACAACGGAGTGATAGAAATGAATGTTGAACAGGAAATTCTGCATTTGCGCAGTGAAATCGAGAAGAACAGTCGGCTGTACTATGACCTCGATGCACCTGTCATTTCCGACTATGAATATGATATGATGATGCGCCGTCTGAAACAACTGGAGGCGGAGCATCCTGAATTGGTCACAGCGGATTCTCCCACACAGAAGGTGGGGGGGACTGTGATGAGCACCTTTGCGCCTGTGACCCATGAAGTACCGCTGGAAAGCTTGAATGACGTGTTTTCTCATGAAGAGCTGTACGATTTCGGCAGACGCATGGATGAACAGATTAACGGTACTCATACCTACAGTGTTGAACCGAAGATTGACGGTTTGTCCATGTCCCTTGTTTACGAAAACGGTGTTTTTGTGCAGGGGGCAACTCGTGGTAACGGGATTACAGGCGAAGATGTGACCGAAAATCTGAAAACAGTACGCAACTTACCTTTGACATTGAATAATGCACCAGAGCACCTTGTGGTACGCGGGGAAGTGTATATGTCCAAGGAAGTTTTTGCGGAATTGAATGCAATGCGTGAAATCAACGGGGAACCGCTTTTTGCAAACCCCCGAAATGCAGCTGCGGGCTCTATGCGTCAGCAGGACCCCAAGGTCGCTGCTTCCCGCAAGCTGGATATTATTCTATTTAATGTGCAGACCTCTTCCGAGGAGTATTCCTGTCATGCAGAAGCATTGGACGCAATCCGTGATATGGGTTTCCCCACAGTACCTTATCGCATTTTTGGCAGCATTGAAGAATGTGTTCGCAGCATTGAAGAGCTGGGTGAAAACAGAGATTCTCTGGCATACGATATGGACGGGGCTGTTATCAAAATCAATGACTTTGCACAGCGTGAAGCATTGGGCAGCACAGCCAAAGCGCCTCGATGGGCAGTTGCCTATAAATATCCTCCCGAAAAGAAGGAAAGTAAGGTCATTGATATTGTGGTACAGGTGGGACGCACGGGTGTTCTGACTCCCAAGGCTGTTGTGGAGCCTGTTCGTTTGGCGGGTACAACCGTAACAAATGCCACTTTGCATAACCAGGATTTTGTGGATAAGCTTGATATTCGAATCGGTGACACGGTCGTGGTTCAAAAGGCTGGGGAAATCATTCCCGAGGTTCTTGCCGTAAACTATGCCAAGAGACCTGAAGGAACCGTGCCTTTTAAAATTCCCGAATTCTGTCCTGAGTGTGGCAGTCCGATTGTCCGAGATGAGGATGGTGCGGCTATGCGTTGTACAGGGATGGAATGCCCTGCACAGCTGCTGCGTACCATTGCTCATTTTGCTTCCCGCGAAGCAATGGATATTGACGGGCTTGGGATTTCCATCTGCGAAAGTCTCATCAATAACGGACTGATTAAGACTCCTGCGGATTTGTATTATCTGGATGCTGCTGAAGTTGCAAAGTTGGACCGAATGGGGAAACGCAGTGCATCCAATCTGCTTAAGGCCATTGAAAACAGCAAGAGTCAAGGCCTGGCACGTCTTCTTTGTGCGTTTGGGATTCGACAGGTTGGCAGTAAGGCATCAAAGGTTCTTGCAAGACACTTTGGGTCTATGGATAACCTGATGGCTGCGACTGTGGAGGAACTGACCGAGGTTCCCGATGTTGGTCTTGTTACCGCAGGATTTATTCGTCAGTGGCTTGACCAGAGTCAGTCTCAACATCAAATTGAGA